>JALVEF010000306.1 GCA_027031185.1 Saprospiraceae bacterium | reverse complement strand
AGATATGATATTCGCCCGGTTGTGTATAAGTGTGCGTCACGGCCGTGCTATCACTCTTGTCAATAACGGTACCGTCATCCAACTCCCAGTGCCAGCTGATAATATCTTCATTGGACGTACTCAAGTCCGCAAACGTCACGGTCAAAGGCGCGCAGCCTTTGACCGTGTTCGGCAAAAACAAGGCGTTGGGCTTGTTGACATCCGCACTTACTATTATGGTGTCCTTGCATCCCGCCGCAGTGATTAGTACCGCAGTAGTAGTGACCTTGACGAGGCCTTCCTTGGAGTACGTAGTCGTATCCAGATCTACGTAGGTGTAGCTTGCGTCCGGACCTTGCACCAGCTGACCATCCGGTAGAAAATATAGCCATTCTATCACGTCAAACGTGGAGCTGGCTTGGTACTGGAACGTGACGGGATCTGAGCATGTATTGGTTGGATCTACCGTCACGGTGCCGGTCGGATCCTCGACAAATACCGTAATCGTCGTGTCATTAGTACACAGACCGTCCGGTGATGTCATCGACAGTGTGATAGTCTTGGGTCCGGGGGAGTTAAATCGAAAGTACGGAGACTCCTGGGTCGATGTAGGCGGTGTGGCATCCTGAAAAGTCCACACAAAGCTACCGCTTGGCGAGGTGTTGATCGCTTGATAGACACTGAATAAGCAAAGTGTATCATTGGGAATATCAAAGGAAGGCCGCGGAGACCCCACACCTATCGTGCGACTGGTACTCTTCGAGCAGCCAGTGCTATCCGTCAATGTCAATGTCACGGCATAGGTACCTTCCTGGTAGGTCTGTGGCGGCGGTGCCGGCCCGTCAAAACTGGTCCCGTTGCCCAAATCCCAATGAAGCGTATATGCTCCCGGAGGTGTGGTATTGGCAAAATCTACGGTCAATACCGAATCGCACGTCACCACAGTGGACGGATTGGTCACAAAACTGGGCGGCGGCGGATCCGACACGGTGATCATATCCGGGACGATGACCGTCGTGTCGCATCCCGTCTTGTCTGTGACCAGGCCAAGAGATACCGTAAAAGTACCTGCTGTCGAATAGGTGTGGGTCGGGTCGGGCATCCCGCTGGTGCCGCCGCCATCGCCGAAGGTCCACATATAGTTCGTGATGGTTACCCCGGAAGTTCCTGACGCGCTTCCGTCAAATGTGACCGAAAGCGGCAAACAACCCGACTCCGGATCAGCGGTCAACTCCGGCACCGGTTTGGGATACACCGTTATTGTTATCGTCCCGACCAATGGGCCGGTGGCACTTTCGCGAAATTCCACCGTATAAGTTTGCGGTGTGGCAAATGTATGTGCCGGATTCTCTAATACAGATGTGCCGCCATCCCCAAAATCCCAATAATAGCTCGTGGCACTCGCCGGCGCCTGAAACTGAACCAGCAGCGGGGCACAGCCCTCTTGTACGTCAGCTGTCTGACCCATAAGCAGCACGGGCAATAGAATCAAAAACAAAATAATGGGGACAAGTGGTCGAAAATTGTAGTGCATCAGCTGTGTTTTTGTACTCGTTGTGGTAAAATTTGTGAGATGTCAGCTTTTACTTACGTCTCCTTGGTAATATATGCTTGGCTTGTTTTCAGCCCTAAACGCATCTGCAATATTACCCATATTTTTGGTTTTTTTGCGATAAAAGCTTACTTTTGTCTCAAAATCCGATACCATAATGCAACGATTGACCCTTCTGATCTCCTTTTTGATTGCCTTATCTCCCCTAAATGCCCAGCAGTATCACCACAGCGATGCCTCTTTACCTTGTCTCGATAAGCAATTTACCGTCGTGGCCCACATCTTTCGTGATACCTTTGGCTTTCTTGTCGCTGACACCAATGACATCAAGCTGGCATTCGAGCAGCTCAATGAATATTTCAGCCCGATTTGTGCATCCTTTCAGGTGTGTGAGTTCAGGTATCATAACAATTTCCAATATACCCATCTGAATGGCCCCTCCGGCGACGCCTGGAAGGAAATGCAAATTAAGTATCACGCCGACAACCGCATCAATGTGTATTTTGTCACATCCGCCGGCCCTCCCTTTAACGGCGGCTTTGCCACCCAAGGCGGTATTGATTCCATGACCGCCGGAGGGGTAGTCGTAGCTGCACTCGGGCGCCTGCCCCACTTCATGGGCCACTTCTTCGGATTGCTGGATACCTGGAAAGACCATAATGAATTGGTGGACGGCTCCAACTGCGCCACCGCCGGAGACCAGATTTGTGATACACCGGCCGACCCCTTTGATTTTGCTGACCCGAATGCACCGCTCTACGATTATTACGTATCCGATTGTATCTATTACGGCCAAAAAAAAGATGCCAACGGGCAGTACTATGCACCGGATGTCGGCAACATTATGGCACTGTATGCGATTTACTGTTATTGTGGTTTCACCGCCGAGCAGTACCGCAAAATGGCAGAGACCTACCTGAACTCATCCCCTAAAATGTGGTAGTTTGCCGGCTGGCGCCGGTCATGGTTCTTCGGCACCGGGGTGTGCCATCTCATCGTAGGTCAACACCGTGTCCAACTGCTTGTGCGCAAAGTAGCGGCGGATGTATTCCCATCCTTCAGCCGAGACAGCCAGTATGAAGTCACCGCCCCAGGCTCCCAGAGACTTGAGTGTACCCTTAAAATCCGGAAAGCGTCTCGCCACCGGGTCAAGGCCCAGCGTGCGGGCTGTGAGCAGCTCCAATGCGCCGAGTAGATTTTCAAACTCCGCCGTATCTTTCGTGCGGGCCAGGTGAGTTACCCATGCATTTATCTGCGGTATGACTACGGTCCTGCCCGGCTGTCTCCGGTAGTGTGCGATAGCCTGCCGGCTGTCTTGCTTTTGGCCCGTAAACACAAAGGCCAACTGTCGGCGGTCGGGCGGCTCAAAGGCGATTGACCTTATCTCTGTACCGGCGGGACCGCGCCGGTACAGGATGGGCGAGCGACGCTCCGCGCAGGCCACATCATACCCCGAGCCCCCGAAGCTGACGTCCGACAACCGAAGCGCGTCCACTCCAAACAGGCGGGCCACTCCGGCCACCAACGTCGAACTACTGCCCAGACCCCAGATGCGGGGAAAGTCAAGTCGAGTGGTGACCGATATGCCTTGGCGGGGCAGCCGGCCACCCAACTCTTGCGCACCGCGCAAGAGAATCTCCAATTTCTTTGCCGTGTCCGCGTCGGTAGCCGTCACAATCCTGCATTGGCCATCCAATCTGGCTTCAAACCACAGGTCGCCATTTGAATCCACACTGCGCCAGTGGATACCGGCAGCCAGCCGGGGATCGTCGCTTAGGTCAAACGACTGCCCGTATCGGGTCGGAATGGCCAGACTCCATCCGCCGTCCAGGACGAAGTACTCCCCGGCCAGCAGCAGCTTGCCATTCATCCGCAAATGCAGTCCGCCGCTCATCAGACTTTTTCTCTGCGAAGTTGTTCCAAATAATTACGCACCGCAGTAAAACTGACCTTCTTGTCCTTGAAATGATCCAGTATCCGCTCGGTCTCTTGCGGGCTGGCCTCCAAGTGATTGACGATGTTTGTCAAGTGCATCTTCATGTGGCCGTGTTGGATGCCGGTCGTTACCAACGAGCGCACGGCAGCAAAATTCTGCATCAGACCCACCGCCGCTATGATTTGCATGAGCTCCTCTGCGGTGGGATGCCCCAATAGCTCCAGGGAAAACTTGGCCAGGGGATGCAATTTGGTCAATCCCCCCACGGTGCCCACTGTCAGGGGAATTTCAAGCCAAAAATGGAAACGGTCCTCTGTCACCCGGCACCGGCTCAGGCTCCGGTACTGCCCGTCTCGCGCTGCGTAGGCATGGCCACAGGCCTCCACGGCGCGAAAGTCATTGCCGGTGGCAATGACCACAGCATCCACGCCATTGAAAATGCCTTTGTTGTGTGTCGTGGCCCGATACACGTCCATCTCCGCAATGCGGATCGCCTTTTCAAACTTCTTGGCAAAGGCCATACTGTCGTCTTGCCCGCAGCCGGGCAGCTGCTGCTCTGTCAAGGAACAAGTCACGGACGCCCGTACCCGGCAGTCCGGTGCATAATTGGACAAAATGCACATGATGACCTCCAAATCCCAATCCGCCAGCCGCGGGTCACTGCCGATAAAGTCCTCAAACACCTCCCCGATTCGTTCCAGCACGGAGTTGATGAAGTTGGCCCCCATGGAGTCCTTGGTATCAAACCCAACCAAAATCTGGTAATACTCCGGAGCGATATCCTCAAAGGATTTGAGACTAATGTCTTTGATACCGCCCCCCCGTGCACGCATATTGGCGGTCAGTTCTTCTGTCACTTCCATAAAGAGCTGCACCAGCTCATCCCACATAGTCTCCAATACTTGCCGGGGCCCGCTCCAGGTAAAGTGAATTTGCCCAAGCTTTGTATTCCCGAGGACTTCCGTCTTGATACCGCCGCGCTGTGCCCAAAACTTGGCCGCAGCCGCGGCTGCAGCCACCACGGAACTCTCCTCCGTCACCATCGGGACATTGTAGTACCTGCCATTGATCAAAAAGTTGGGTACGATGGAGTAGGGAAGCGCATATCGCCCGATGACGTTTTCGGACAGACCTTCGATGATTTTTTGTTCTTTTTCACCGGATGCGTCCAGCACCGAAAAGTCCGGCGTGGAATGTGTGTACCGCCGCAGCCATTCGATCTTTTCCGTTTTCGAGAGTTTCGAAAACCCACTGATATACTCGCCCATTACCGATCCCTTTTGCGCTCCCGAATTCTCAGTATTTTGGTGGCCAGACGAAGGCCCTCAACCTGCGAAGATACGAAATCCCGCAAACTCGAGTAGTCGCTTGCCGCCCGGCTTAGGAAAGCAGAGGCTTGTCCGTACAGGGCCGACACCGGCGCACGTTGTACCACGTAGTATCCGTCCAGAAAGTTTTGGATGCCTCCGGAGACGATGACGGCATGGGGCCGAAAAGTCTTGCCCTTGTCCAGGATGAGAGTCTCCAAAAAGTCCAGCATTTCCGGGGCACTGTGGCCGATGGTGGCAAGCGGGGGCACTTGACCGGACAAACCGGATGCACGACGCATGGATTCCAGCTTAGCGAAGTTGGTCCCTCCTGCGGCGCCAAATTCGATGGCTTCCAGCGGCAAATTGATCAGTGCTTCCATACTTGCCGGACCGAATCCCTGCCCCACTTCTTTAACAATGAGCGACAGGTCCGGGAAGCGATCCAGCAGTCGCCGAATCGTGTCTATTGGCGGCGATTGGATGCGATCTCCCTCCGGCTGTATCCATTCTTGCAATGGATTGACGTGTATGATCATACCGTCCAGCTGCAGCCTTTTCACCAGATTCTCAATTTTGTGTGCACCACCGCCTGCAATGAGCTGCTCCACCTGAGCAATACCTAAATTGCCATAAAAGGGCTGGTCTCCCACCTCGTGCCGCAAGTCAAAATCTTGCAGATACCGGTCATCAAAGAGCAGATGCCGGCATGAGCCCAGTCCCATACCCAACTTGAACGTTCGCACCACACGCGCCAGGCGCCGGTTGATATCATACGCCCGTGCCGCTCCCCCTGTCATGCTGGACACCCAAATCGGGGCATCCATCCGTTTGCCGGCAAAGTTCAGACCGATGTCCTCGCTTCCATCAGGATGCCCGGCCAGCAGGGGTTCATAATAGAATCGTTTGTCCAATTCGGTGTAGGCCACTCGGGCCTCAAAGGCAAGGTCTATGTGGTCTTGCTTGCGAAGCGGACCTTGTGTATCCGGATTTTGCTTGGATGGATCCATTTTGCAAAAGTGCTACACTGTTACCAAAGCCGCTTCTTGCGGAAAAAGTGCTGCAATATATCCTGGCACTCATCGTGCAATACGCCAAATTCTACTTTGGTTTTGGGGTGCAGCATCTCCCGCCCAAAACGGCAATACCCTCTTTTGTCATCACTGGCACCATACACAATTCTGCCGATCTGGGCCCAATGTAGCGCACCGGCACACATGGGACAAGGCTCCAGCGTGACGAATAGCGTGCAGTCCGTCAAATACTTGCCACCCAGATACCCGGCTGCCGCCGTCAGGGCCAGCATCTCTGCATGTGCCGTTACATCGTGAAGGATTTCCGTCTGGTTGTGTGCCCGCGCTACCACGACATTGTTGCAGACTATCACAGCTCCTACCGGCACCTCGCCGGACTGTCGCGCCTTCTCGGCCTCCGCCAGTGCCATCCTCATAAAATGCTCATCACCCAATGCTGTGATCATGTATTCTTTTCTGCAAAGATACGACTTCATCCCCTAACCTGCGGATTTGTATCGGCGCATTACATTATCACCGGCTGACATCATTTCCCGCTCAAATAAGCCGCATCAACCATATCCGGCAAGCTCATCAGGCAATTTTTGAAGCTCTTTTTGGGTTTTATGCGCACTTTTTGCATACAATTGCGTTGTAAAGAATGAATGCAAACAGGAGCAGTTTCTGCCCCTTCTTTTGTGAACAAAGGCTCATGAAAAAATCACGTAAAATGCGCAATATATTCTTTTCCATCCTGACGGTCCTTTTGCTTGCTTCATTCCTGTACAAGCAATATGGCCCACCGGTAAGCCAAGAGGAAAAGGAAAAAATACTGATCCAGACGATGCTCTCCCGCCTGGAGCAGCTCCACTTTAAGCCCATTGACATTGACGACAAGTTTTCCGAAAGAGTGTTTGACTTGTACATCAAACGCCTGGACGGCGGCAAGCGCTTTCTCACCAAAAATGACCTCCGGGAACTGGCCAAATACCGCCATCTTATTGATGATGAATCCGTCAAAGGCAATTTTGAGTTTTTCAACTGGTCTCAGGCCATCTTCTCCAATGCCATTGACAAAACGGAGAAATACTTTGAAGAGATCCTGTCTAAGCCGCTGCAGCTTACGGACGAGGAATATTTCGAGACCGACCCGGACAAAGTGGACTTTGCGGCCAATGACGATGAACTCAAAGAGCGCTGGCGCAAAATGCTGGAATACAGGGTGATCACTAAAATATCCGACAAACTGGATGAACAGGAAAACTGGCCGGCCGACTCTGTCAAATCCGATGTAGCCCAGTTGGAAAAAGAAGCCCGAGAAAAGACCCTGCGCGACTTCAAAAAGTGGTTTAAAAGGCTACGCAAGCGCAAGCGATGGGACAATTTGAGCATGTTTCTCAATACCATTACCAATGCCTTTGATCCGCACACCGGCTATTTCAAGCCGATTGACAAAGAAAATTTTGACATTGGCATGTCCGGAGCATTGGAAGGCATTGGGGCCCGGCTCCAGTCCGATGGCGACAAAACTACGATCGTCAGCATCATCGTCGGGGGGCCGGCCTGGAAAGGCAAAGAACTCGAAGCCGACGATATCATTGAATTTGTGCAGCAGGAAGGCGAGGAGCCGGTGGACATATCCGGCTGGGACATTAATGATGTGGTCAAGATCATCCGCGGAAAAAAAGGCACAAAAGTGACGCTTTACGTGCGCAAGAAAGATGGCTCCACAAAAAAGGTCACCATTGTGCGTGACCTGGTCATCACCAAAGAATCTTTTGCCAAGTCGCTTATCATCAAAGACAAAGGTGGGGATCCCTATGGATATATCAAGCTCCCCAAGTTTTATGTGGATTTCAATAGAACCAACGGGACGAGCAGTGCCGTGGATATGGCCAAAGAAATAAACAAACTGAAAAAGGCCGGCGTCAAAGGTATTGTCCTGGATTTGCGCAACAATGGCGGCGGATCGCTCCGTGATGTCGTCAAAATCGCCGGCCTGTTTATCCCTTCCGGGCCGGTGGTTCAGATCAAGCCCCGCTATCGCAAACCGCGCATCTTGGCAGACGAAGATCCGGAAATCTTATTTGATAAGCCGCTCGTGATACTGGTCAACGAGTTTAGCGCATCCGCATCTGAGATTCTGGCTGCCGCTATGCAGGACTATGACCGAGCCATTATCGTTGGCAGCGAGGCGACTTTCGGCAAAGGTACCGTGCAGAGTTTTCTCTCCCTGGACAGGGGGGTACCCAAGCGCGTGCAGCCCCTGGGCGATCTGAAGCTCACCATCCAAAAGTTTTATCGCATCAATGGTGGATCCACCCAATTGCGTGGTGTCCACTCAGATATCGTCCTCCCCGATGATTTCGCCTATATCGAAAAAGGCGAACGAGAAATGGAGTTTCCGCTTCCATGGACTCAGATTGACCCGGTCTCCTATGAAAAACTCTACACCATCAAAAACAAAAAGGAGGTGATGCACAAGAGTGCACAGCGTATCGCCGATAATCCGGTCTTTGCCAAGATTGATGAGAATGCCCGCCGCTATAAAAAACTGCGCGACAGCTCCGTCGTCTCGCTTGAGTTTGATTCGTACCGCGCTTTTGAGCGCGTGCAGGAAGAGACATCAAAAATGTACGAAAAAATCATGACCGAAATCCCGGATTTTGAAATTCACAACCTCCCCGAAGACATGCCGGAAATCCAAAAAGATTCGGCCAATATTCAGCGCAACGAAGACTGGCTGAAATCCGTCAAAAAGGATCCCTACATTTTTGAAGCCCTCCATATAGCCGAAGATATCCGGATGTAACATTTCGGGGGTGGGACCATCGCACGCCCATCCTCCAGCTCAACGCCTGATATCCGTGGGCCGGATCTCCCGCGCTTTCCGGGCGGGAAAGTAGGCAGCTACCGCACCGATTGCCAGTACGGTCAAACCTACTACGGGGAAATCCACCCACCGCATGCTCATGGGGTACCGGTCTGTAGCAAATCCCGCTGGGATATGCACAATCCCGTATCTCAGATGTATCATATAAATAACTGTCGCCAGGATAAAGCCTAGCATGATCCCCATGCCCAGCAGAACCATGCCCTGGAAAAAAAAGACTCTAAAAACATCGCGGCCCTGCATGCCCGTGGCTTGCAACAGGGCGATGTCCGCCCGCTTTTCCAGCACCGTCATCCACAAACTGCCTATCATATTAAAGGCGACAAGTACCATGGCTAAGCTGATAATGGCGTAGTACATCCAGCGTTCCAGCCGCATGATCTTAAAAAAGGCCTCATTTTGTTCGTATCGGTCTTTGTAAGTGAAGTCCTCTCCCAATAGGGCTTTCAGCGCCGCTTTGACCTTTGCACGTGACGCGTCCGGTGAAACACCCAGCTCAATAGCTGATGCCTGGTCTGGACGCCCCAGCAACTCGCGTACAAACGTCAGGTCAGCCAAAGCATATTGGACATCTACATCGTCCTCTATTTGAAAAATGCCGGCCGGAATCGCAAACCGTGACCGAAACCGCTTGCCGAAGCTCTTTCGCTTTAATACCGGCATATAGACCTGTATCGTCTTAAATGGATCCAGTCCCGACAAAGACAGCTTGGTGGCAAGACCGGCGCCCAACACGATATAATACTTTTGACCCTTGCGCAGCGTATAGGTCCCGTCCAGTATCGTGGAGTCAATGTGGTTGATCAGATGAAACGCACTATCTACCCCTTTGATAGTGCCGAAGTCCTGGCTTTTCTCGTATTCAAAAAAAGCCACTTCCTCAATCGTCACACTCGCATGCTCCACCCCCGGGATATGACGTATCGCCTCCAGCGTCGTGCGGTCCACCGGAAAAAACTTGCCTTGCCGGACCTCTATTTTGATATCCGGATTAAAATAACCGAACAGCGTGCCCAACAAGTCCTCAAAGCCGTTGAATACCGCCAGCACGAGCAGCAGAGCCGCCGTACCGATCGATATGCCGAACACCGTCACACCTGATATGATGTGAATGGCATTGGTCTTTTTCTTCGAAAAGACGTACTTCAGCGCTATTTTCCCCGGGAGATTCATCGGCGTAAATATAGACACTTGTCTCCAATCGCCGCCGCCGGCGGCGATTGGACCAATATCTGAAGGTAACTGTTTAGGTGCTCCTGTTTTTAGGGATAAAATAGGCATTTTTGTTCCTGTTGAAGCAAAAATTTTCG
>JALVEF010000305.1 GCA_027031185.1 Saprospiraceae bacterium | reverse complement strand
ACAGGGGCAAACTCGCTGACCTGGTAAGCTTGCTGTCCGGCCGCAATTTTGAAACACGTGAATATGAAGAACAAATTGCGCATCAGACGTACAACTTATTGATTGATGGTGTCAAGCAGTTTGTGAATGAGACAAACTTTAAACGGTTCATTATGATTATCAAATCGGCCGGTTTCGTCTCAAACAAACTGATTCGCTCTGACAATGTATTGAATTTTTCTTATATTTTATTCCTAAAACTAAAAGAGCAAAATGTTAATCCTGCTTTGATTGAAAAGTATGTAAAAAAATGGTTTGTCCTATCCATTTTAACAGGTAGATATTCTGGCTCCCCAGAAAGCAAAATGGATTTTGACATCAAAAATATCTCCAAAAGAAACTTTGCCGATTACCTCAAGGAAGTTGAAACCGCTCTCTTGTCCGATGCCTTTTGGAACGCTGAGCTCATTCAACGCCTCAATAGATCTCGAGCAAGTAACCCCGTGTTCAACGTGTTTTTGGCTGCACAATGTTACTTTGGAGACAAAGGGTTTTTGTCTAAGGACATCACTGTGAAAAATTTGATTGAACAACGGGGAGACGTACACCATATTTTCCCAAAGGACCTTTTACTAAAAAAAGGTCTTTCCCGTAGTCAGGTTAATCAACTGGCAAACTATGTCTATACACAAAGCGAAATTAATATTAAAGTTGGAAAAAAGCCACCTCATAAGTATTTGGCCGAAGTAAAAGAACAATGCGATGGTGGGCCCTTAAAATATGGCGGAATCACCGATCTCGACGAGCTAATTGACAATCTAAGACAAAATGCAATCCCTGTAGATCTTTTTGAGATGTCTCCGGATGATTATCAGGATTTTCTTTCTAAAAGACGTAAGCTTATGGCGCAAAAAATTAAAAGTTACTATGAGCGTTTATAATAATATCAAATATAACCGTTTACATCCGGTTTTTAGCGCAAAAACAGCGGGTACCTAAACAGTTACACAAAAACAATAAAACCGGCCGGAAGAATATTAGCTCGCCCCCCAAAATCCCCTACCTTCGCCCCACCGGCGGCGGGCGCCGCCGGTGGCCGGCCCAAATAAACACCTCATGAAAAAGTACCTCCCCTTCTACCTCTTCCTCGCCCTCGCCTCCGCACTGCATGCCCAGACCTATCACAGCTACTACGTCGCCGTCACCGGCAATGATAACGCCGACGGCTCGATCGCAAACCCCTGGCAGACCATTCAGCACGGCGTGAACCAACTACAGCCCGGCGACACCCTCAACATCATGCCAGGCACCTATTACGAGAAAATCGCCATCCACACATCCGGTACCGCCAACGCCCGTATCACCATCCGCCAATACCAAAACCCCGCACCGCGATTAAGCGGTGCAAACTCATCCAATGATAATCCCATCATCTGGACCGACCAAGCCTATATCACGATCCAAGGCCTGCACCTGACAGACAACCAAGTCAATTATGCCGCCGGATTCCTCGCCCGGGGCGGCGCCCATCACATCCGTTTCCTAAACAATAAAGTCTCCAAGATCAACTTCTCCGCCGACCCCAATGCACCCGTCACACCGAACACCAATGCCACTCCCGTGCTCTTCTCCGGCGATGGCCCCACTGCCGCCGACTCCATCCACCACATCGTCATCGCCGGCAATGAAGTCTTTGATAATCGCACCGGCTACTCCGAAAATATCGCACTCGACGGCAATGTCTCTCATTTTCTGATTGACAATAACCATGTCCACGACAATACCAATATCGGCATTGATATGACCGGCAATTACGGCACCGCACCGGGCGCCGCCTGGGATCACGCGCGCTATGGCCTGGTACGGAACAACTACACGCACCACAACAACGCTCCCTATTCCACCGCCGCCGGCATCTATGTGGACGGCGGACACCATATCATCGTCGAAAACAACTTCTCACACGACAACGGCTATGGCGCCGAAATCGGCTGCGAACAGGACGGCACGACCGAAGACGTCCTATTCCGCAACAATGTGCTGTATCACAATGCCTTTGCCGGCATCCACATCGGCGCTTATGACCCCGGCACGTCCGGTGACGTCATCCGCGCGCGTGTGTACAACAATACGCTCTACCACAATGACACCAACGCCGATGGCAATGGCGAACTCATCCTCACGCTGTCTCACGACTGCGAAGTTTTCAACAACATATTCTTCCTCAACGGGGAAGATATCTTGCTGTACGCCGAGCGGGACCAGCACAATATGCGCTTGGACTATAATCTCATCTATTCTGATGGCGGAGATGCATCCGTCATCGAAACCACCCTCCACGGCGATGTCAATGGCGGCACCACCTACACCGGCCTGCCGGCTTTCTATCAGGCCACCGGGTACGGTGTGCACGACCTGTTCGCCGCCCCCTTGTTTGCCGATGCCCCGGCGGCGGACTTTCATATTCCCGCCCAGTCCCCCGCGGTCAATGCGGGCGACCCCGGTCACATCCCTGACGCTGATGAACGCGATCTGGACGGACAGTCCCGCCAGGTGGAGATCACGGATATCGGCGCCGACGAATACCCTTTCCCGCTGCCCGTGACCACCGCGCCACAGCGGGATGTTCCCGTGCTCTACCCCAATCCCGCCACAGGGATGGTTCGTTTTTCCGATGGCCGGCCCCATTGGGTGGACGTGACAGACGCCACCGGCCGTCATATCTT
>JALVEF010000304.1 GCA_027031185.1 Saprospiraceae bacterium | reverse complement strand
CTGTTTTAGCACAAAAACAAGGGGTGCTCAAACAGTTACAAGGCAAAAACAGGGGCAAAAAGGCCATTTTAGCGCAAAAACAGCGGGTACCTAAACAGTTACTTTTTATTCAGTTTGCGCCCTTCGGGCGCGAGGTATCGCCTTTCACCGCCCCCATGCTTTCCCAAATTCAACAAAGCGCTTAATTTTGCCCAATGAAAAACCTGTCCCAACATATCGAAAGTCTCATCTTCGTCGCCGAGAAGCCTATCAAGACGGACGAGATCAAGGCCGTATTGGAAGAGCTCTTCGAAGCAAAGGTAACCAAAAAAGACATCGAGGCCGCCCTGCAACACATCCGCGAGCGCTTCGCCCGCGACGAGTCCGCCATTGAACTGGTCAAGATCGCCGGCGGCTATCAGTTTCTCACCAAAGGCGCCTACTACAACACCATCAGCATTCTCCTCCGCCAGAATGCCAAAAAACGCCTCTCCACCGCCGCCCTGGAGACCCTGGCCATCGTCGCCTACAAACAGCCGGTTACCAAAACCGAAATCGAATCCATCCGCGGCGTCAGCTGCGACTACTCCATCCAGAAACTCCTCGAAAAAGAATTGATCTCCATGGTCGGGCGCGCCGAAACCCCGGGCCGCCCCCTGCTCTACGCCACCAGCGAGAAGTTTATGGACTATTTCGGCATCTCCGACCTGTCCGAACTGCCCAAGCCTAAGGAGTTCCGCGCCCTGGACAACACCATTGGCATCCCCGAAAAAGAAGAAGACCTGCCCGTGATAGAAATCAAACCTTTCGAGAACGACACCATCATCGTGGCCGACTTCGAAGAGTCCGAATCAAATAATTGACCTATGTTTTTTCCCATTGGTGATGACCAGATCAAAGGCGGCTTCAAGCCCATATTCAGTTACGCTTTTATAGCGCTCAACGTCATCGTCTTCTGGTACCAGTACTCCCTTGGCCCCCGGGCCGGCAATCAACTGGTACTCGACTTCGGCGCCATCCCCGAAAAGATCGCGCACGGAGAGCGCTTTTCCACCCTCTTCACGTCCATGTTTATGCACGGCAGTTGGATGCATCTGATCGGCAACATGGTCTTCCTGTGGGTATTCGGTGACAACATCGAAGCCGTCGTCGGCAATCTAAAATTCGCCTTGTTCTACATCATCGGCGGGTTGGCGGCGGCCTTGACGCACATTTCCATAGATCCGGCCAGCACCATCCCCACGGTAGGCGCCAGTGGTGCCATCGCCGCCGTTCTGGGCGGTTACATCATCATGTTCCCGAGTTCCCGGATCAAGTTGCTTTTTCTCCTCTTTGCCCGGGTTTTCCGCTGGCCCGCCATTGCCTTCCTGGGTATTTGGATTGCCCAGCAGCTGTTCAACGGTATCGGCTCCCTGGGCGTCAAATCCCAGGGAGGTGTCGCCTGGTGGGCACACATCGGCGGTTTCGCCTTCGGTTTCATCATCGGTCTGATGTGGCGCCGTCGCTACGACACCCCCGGCAATTACGTATCCGGCGCCTTTCCCACCCTCGGCGGCCGCCGCGCCTGATCCGCGCTGCGAAGCATCCGTTTTTTCCCCGTACTATTTTTGTAACTGTTTAGGTGCTCCTGTTTTTCGCGCAAAAACAGCGGGCACTAAGCAGTTACTTTCATTTTTAATTTTGCGCGGCCACCAAAACCCCGGCTCATCAATTCATCGATTCTTCAATTGATCAAAAATCCAGGCAGAAGAAAATTTGGTCAAATTTTCAATGCCACGTTTCTTAGATTGAACTCAACTATTTTTAATTTTTAATTTTTAATTTTTAATTATCAAAACCTTTTCGCCATAGCCAGCGTCGCGAAACTCAACCGCACATTCTCCGCTTTAGTCAGGATCGCCCGCCCGCACGCCTCCAGCGTTGCACCTGTCGTCAGCACGTCATCCACCACCAAAATATGCATTCCATTCAGCCGCTCCGGTTTTTTCACATCAAACACCGTATCCACATTCCGGAACCGCTCCGACCGCGTCTTGCGCGTCTGTGTCTCCGTAAAGTGACGCCGCACCAGAATTTTGTCACTGTATGGAATACCCAACACTTTGGATATTCCCTTCGCGTACTTGGCGCTCTGATTGTACCCGCGGATCCGCTTCTTCTTGTAATGCAGTGGCACGGGCAGAATCATATCCAGTCCCCGGAAGTGCGGAGACTTTGCCAGTAGTGATCCGTGCACCCTGCCCATTTCCACCGCCAGCTTTTTTTTGTCCCGGTATTTGATTGCGTGGATGATATTTTGCGTCCGGTTCCCCTTAGAGAAATACAGCAGCGCTCCCGCCGCCTCAAACGGCAGCCGCCCGCACAGCCGCTTGTAAAACCCATTCTCTCTTACCTTATGATGATCCGTATATGCCAGCACCGCCTCGCAGTAATAACAGATCTTCGCACCCATCGGCGGACTCTCTTTCCCGCACGCCGGACAAAACTCCGGATACAGCAGCTGCTCAAAACCCAATATCATATTTTTCACCACATGCAGCATACCGTAAGATAGTAAAAAACAGTTACCCAAAACCTTATAGGTTTGAGATTTGGGATCTAAACAGTTACAATTAAATAATACGCCGTCGTATTGATAAAATTCCGAAGATACGGGACATTCCCGATGACCGGAATCTGCTTGCGCGGCCTCAGCCCGAATTTGAATTGATAGATCGGATTGATCGCGTACAATTGCTTTTTTACAATG
>JALVEF010000303.1 GCA_027031185.1 Saprospiraceae bacterium | reverse complement strand
AAACAGAAAGTTGGCCCCCTCGCTGTGCGCTACGCCCAAAGGCATCCACGTGCGCGCCAGCAGCCACGCCACCAACGCCGCGAAGACTATATTTTGCAAGACCGTATAATAGCCGGCATAGCGCCCCTCGCGGTATCGCTCCACCCACATTCGTAGCAGCGACGTTATGCCCACCGCCAGCGCAAACAGGCCGACAAACGCATAGCGACCACGCAGCAGATACGCCCCCGCCAGCATCAGCACCAGCTGACCGGCGATGCCCCAAGCATGACTTTGCCCGCGCCGCCGCTTGAACACCCACACCGCGAGTGCCGGCAGGATTGTGATAGCCAGCACAATGGCTGCCACCAGCGCAAACGTCTTGGTAAACGCCAGCGGCCGAAACAACTTACCCTCCGCCGCCTGCATGGTAAAGACCGGCAAAAAACTGATAATGGTCGTCGCCACCGCCGTCACCACCGCCGAAGCCACCTCCGTCGTCGCCTCATAGACCGACCGCGCCACCGGCTGATCCGGGGCCACCCGCAACCGATGCACGATACTCTCCGTCAGCACAATGCCCATATCCACCATCGTGCCGATGGCAATGGCGATACCCGACAGCGCCACGATATTGGCATCCACGCCAAAATACCGCATCGCGATAAAGCACATCAGCACCGCCACCGGCAGCGTACCCGCCACCAAAAACGACGACCGGAGATGAAACAACATCAAAATGATCACAATTATCGTGATGAGCACCTCCAGCGTCAACGCCTCTTGCAGCGTGCCCAGCGTCTCGCGGATCAGCTTCGACCGGTCATAAAACGGCACAATCGTCACCTGCGAAACCGTCCCGTCCGCCAAAGTCTTTTTCGGCAGACCCGGCGCGATCTCGGCGATCTTGGCCTTTACATGTTGAATTACCGCCATCGGATTGGCGCCATAGCGTGCCACCACCACGCCACCCACGGCCTCGGCACCTGACTTGTCCAGCACACCCCGACGGTCCGCCGGCCCGACATTGACACGCGCCACGTCCTTGATCAAGATGGGCACATGGTTCGTCGTCTTGACCACTGCATTTTCAATATCATCCAGCGAATGGACATAGCCCAGCCCCCGCACAAAGTACTCCGCCTTATTGATCTCCATCGTGCGTGCACCGACATCCAGATTGCTCCTCCGCAAGGCATCTACCACCTGGGGCAGACTCACACCATAAACCCGCATCTTGTCCGGATCCACGTCCACCTCATAGGTCTTGACGAAACCCCCGATCGAGGCCACCTCCGCCACACCTTCCGCGGCGGACAAGCCGTAGCGCACATAAAAGTCCTGAATGGAACGCAACTCATGCAAGTCCCAGCCACCCGTCGGGCGGCCATTCGGATCTCGTCCCTCCAACGTGTACCAAAAAATCTGGCCAAGTGCCGTCGCATCCGGCCCCAGCGCCGGTTGCACATCCGGCGGCAACAGACCTGCCGGCAGCGAATTGAGCTTCTCCAATATCCGGCTCCGGCTCCAATAAAAGTCCACATCATCATCAAAGATCACGTAAATACTCGAAAAACCAAACATGGAATTGCTCCGGATGCTCTTCACTCCGGGCAAACCCAGCAGTGCCGATGTCAGCGGATACGTCACCTGATCCTCCACGTCCTGGGGAGACCGGCCCGGCCACTTGGTAAACACGATTTGCTGATTCTCCCCAATATCCGGGATGGCATCTACCGCCACCGGATCGCGCGGCAGCGCATCCACACCAAAATCAAACGGCGATGTCACCAGGCCCCAACCCACAAAGGTGAGCAACAGCAGCCAGGCAACCAGACGATGGGTAATGAAAAACTGTATGGTGGATTTCAACATAATGAAGCGCTTTTGCAGTCATTCGAAATTACGAATTGTGCACAGGCATTGCCTGCGCCAGTGCAAAAGCGGCATTCAAAACAGGAAACTCTGATACAGGGCAAAGATATCCCGCACAGGCGTCGGGGGACGACTGTAAAGCGCATAAACCACACGTGTGGCTCCCGCCACACGTAAACTTTTCAAAAAAACAGTCGCTACGGCAGAGATAAGGTGAAATTCAAAGGCCGGCAGCGTCGGTTGTGCGACCGTGCCATGATCGGCATCCGCCTTCTTGATGAGATGCTTTTCGTTGTGGCAGCAGTTGTCCTCATCACTGCCCGCACGGGTGCGATGGCAGGAGGCCGTGTGGTGCCGGCAGCCGGACTTACGTGACATCTGATGACAGCTCGGGGCCGTCCCATACAAACTGATACTCTTGGCCCGGCCCTGACAATAGTGGACGTCCACCGCCACCACCGACGTGGTAAACAGCAACTGAAGCGCCATCAAAACGGCAATAAAGCGATATATACGGCGGTTGCCCATTGTCCTAAAAACGCCCTTATGGCAAAATTGTTTTCCAACGACATACCGAGAGCGGCAAAAACCACGCCGAGCCAGCTCCATTGCCCCAACATCCGGCCCCGCCCCTCGTTGTACAATAATGCCCCCGGCTCCCGACAAAAACACGACCATGAAACGTACACTTTGGCTTGGCATACTTTGGCTCATCACGATCCCGCTCGCCGCCCAGCAAGCACCGGCGGACGTGGACGAGATGCCGTATTTCAACGGATGCAGTGAACTCAAAGACGGCTCCGCACGCAAGCGCAATGCCTCCAACCGCCTGTTGGCGGAGTTTATCCGCCAGCATCTCACCTACCCCGATTCG
>JALVEF010000302.1 GCA_027031185.1 Saprospiraceae bacterium | reverse complement strand
CAGTTACTAAATTTTCTCACGTAGCGCTGCTACGCATCGAAAATTTTCGCTTCAACAGGAACAAAAATGCCTATTTTATCCCTAAAAACAGGAGCACCTAAACAGTTATACTCAAAGCGATTTGTTTTGGGACGATTGAATATCGAACAAGGAACACCGATTTGAGATTTTAGAAGGAATCCCTGAGCAAGTCGAAACGTGGTCACCGAGCGAAGTCGAAGTGCCCACTTCTCAAATCTTCATTCGTTAATCGGTGTTCGATATTCCCTAGTCCCAAACCTGTTCGTAGCGAGTATACTTTAATTTTTCATTTTTAATTTTTCATTTTTAATTAGTTCCTGTGCTGCCGAATCCGCCGGTGCCGCGTTCGGTTTGTGATAGTTCATGGACTTCTTGCCACTCGGCGCGGATGTAGTGGGCGATGACCATCTGGGCGATGCGCTCGCCGGGCTCAATGGTGCGGCTTTCATTGGATAGATTGACCAGGATGACCTTAATCTCACCGCGGTAGTCACTGTCAATGGTGCCGGGGGTGTTGAGGCAGGTTAGTCCCTTTTTGATGGCGAGGCCGCTGCGCGGGCGGATCTGGGCTTCGGTACCGGGGGGCAACTCGATAAATAGCCCGGTGGGTATGAGGCGTCGCTCCAAGGGGCCGAGTGTGACGGGGGCGTCTATGTGCGCGTGCAGGTCCATGCCGGCGCTTCCGGGTGTCTCGTATTGTGGCAGCGGGTAGGGGGATCGGTTGATGATTTTTACGGTCATGGCAGGCTGTTTTAGGCGAAGTCTCTGTCCAGGTCTTCGAGTTTTATTTTGATATAGGTGCGCAGGCCGTCGGGGTCGGTGGCTGGAAATTCACAGGCGAACAACTGGTTGATCAGGTTGTTCATTTCGGTTTCGGAAAGGGCTGTACCCACTTTTACGGCGGCGCCGGCGGCGGTTGCGCGGGCGATGTTTTCGCGGTGGTCCAGCTTCAAGTCCAGGTTTATTTGGTATTGCTCAATGAGGCTGTGAAGCGTAGCGGTGATTGGGGCATCAAGTAATTCGGCTGGGATGCTTCGGACGAGGAATTCATTGTGTCCGGTGTTTTCGATGTCAAATCCGAGCAGGAACAATTCGGGTAGCATGGCTTTCAAAAGTACGGCGTTGTCTGTGGGCAGTGTCACGGTTTCGGGGAAGAGGGATTTTTGGGATATCACATCGCCGTTTTCGAAGGCTCTGAGATATTTTTCAAAAAGGATGCGCTTGTGAGCGCGCCGTTGGTGGATGAATACCAGTCCGGATTTGATTTGGTGGACGATGTATTTGCCGTGGACTTGGAAGGGCTTGCCGGGAGTTTGTGATGGGGTGGGAGATGCGTCCAGTGTCATCCGTCCGGGATGCGCGGTATCGGCACCGGACAAGATGTCGTTGTCCGGTTCTGCCGAGAATTGTAGAGAGGGGGATGGTTTGGGATTGGGGACGGCCTTTTCCAGGTCGGCATACATGCGTTCCCAGTTGTCCTCGGCGCGTGTGCGCGTGCGTCCGGATTTAGGGGACTTGACATCTACTCTGGGAGGTTGGTGTTGGTCAAAACGCAGGCCGGGTTCTTCGTCAAAGTCAAGAACGGGTGTGGCGTGGTGCTTACCGAGTGCGTGACGGACGACGACACGGACGTAGTTATAGACGATTTGTTCGTCTTCGAATTTGATTTCCTGTTTGGTGGGGTGGACGTTGATATCAATACGGTCGGGATCAATGTCAATAAAGAGGACGAATAAAGGGTGGGTTTCCTTGGGGATCAAGTCATCGTAGGCGGCGCGGAGGGCATGGTATAGGTAAGCACTGCGGACGAAGCGCTTGTTGACGAAGAAATACTGGTGCCGGCGCTTCTTTTGGGCATACTCAGGCTTGCCGACGAAACCGCGGATAGAGATGGCGTCGGTGATTTCTTCGACGGGGACGATGCGCTCGTTGTAGGTTTTGCCCAGGATGGCGACGATGCGCTGGCGTAAGTTGGTTTGGGGCAAGTGGTATATCTCCTTGTCGTTGTGTTGGAGGGAAAAGAACAATTCGGGATGTGCCATGGCCACGTGGAGGAACTCGTTGACGATGTGTCGGAACTCCACGGTATCGGATTTGAGAAATTTGCGACGTGCGGGGACGTTGTAAAACAAGTTTTTGACGGTGATGGAGGTGCCTTTGGATGCTTGGCAGAGTTCCTGGGCGACGAGTTTGGAGTCGCGAAGCTCGAGCCGGACGCCGAGTTCGTCCTGTTCGCGGCGGGTTTTCATTTCGACATGTGCGACGGCGGCGATGGAGGCGAGTGCTTCGCCGCGGAATCCCATGGTACGGATGGCGAATAGGTCAGCGGTGGACCGGATTTTGGATGTGGCGTGTCGTGCGAAGCTGAGCCGGGCGTCGGTTTCGGACATGCCACAGCCGTCGTCCACGACGCTGATAAGCGTCTTGCCGGCGTCTTTGACAAAGACGCGGATGGTGGATGCACCGGCATCCACGGCATTTTCCATCAGCTCTTTGACGACGGATGCGGGCCGCTGGATGACTTCACCGGCGGCTATCTGGTTGGCAATGGCGTCAGGTAAGAGCCTGATTTTGTCGGGCATGGCATGTCGTTTGAGGGCAAATATCCGGTTTTTAGATAAGAAAGATGGTATTGACGCCCCGTCCCTTCAGGGCTTCGTTTCCCTCTATCTCAATCCCGCCTGCAACTGCGGCAAGAACATCGTCAAC
>JALVEF010000301.1 GCA_027031185.1 Saprospiraceae bacterium | reverse complement strand
CCTTTTTGCCCCTGTTTTTGCAAAAATTTTCTCACGTAGCGCTGCTACGCATCGAAAATTTTCGCTTCAACAGGAACAAAAATGCCTATTTTATCCCTAAAAACAGGAGCACCTAAACAGTTACGTTTCAATTACTAGAAGTCCCCCCAACTTATTTCCGGCGGAAGATACGTTTGATGAGGTTTTTGTGTGCGTTTTTTTGGGCCTGTTCGGGGGTGTAGTTCATGTATTTGTCCACGCGTTGTTTGATTTTTTGTGCGGTCTGGAAGCCACGCATCTTGTCCACCAGGATGCCGTGGGAAAAGATCAGTATGGTGGGGACACCCAGGATTTTGTATTTGCGGATGATTTTGGGGTTTTCTTCGGCGAGCAACTGGTAGAAATATGCGTCGGAACCGTATTGGCGCCCCAGTTCTTTGTAGATGGGGTCAAGTTTTTCACAGAAGGGGCAGCGCCGGCCCCAGATTTCTACGACGGCGACTTTGTCGGCTTGTAGCACCTTCTGTTCGAAATCTTTTTGGTCGAGCTGGGCTATCATGATAGTATGCTTGTGAAAACTAAACGCCGGGGCGGGCAAGAATCGTATGAGCCGGGGAAGGCCAGGTAGTTGTTGATGGCTTATCGTCGTGTGGCCGACAGGCGTTGGTGCTAATTACATACGGATGATTTGGAACTCGGTACGGCGGTTTTTTGCGCGGCCTTCGGGCGTGTCGTTGGGCGCAATGGGCTTGTCGGGGCCGTTGCCGATGACGATGAAGCGGTTGGGGGGCATGTCGTAAGTTTTGGAGAGGTAGTCGGCGACGGCTTGGGCGCGGAGGCGGGAGAGTTTGATGTTGGCTTCGCGTGGCCCGGTGTTGTCGGTGTTTCCTTCGATGCGGATGCGAGCATTGGAGAAGGCTTTGGCGATGTCGGCGAATTCTTTGTCAATGATGTATTTGGCGTTTTCGTCTAGTTGGTATTCGCCGGGGCGGAAGGCGATGGATATGCGCTTGATGGCGACGGGGCGCTCCTTCTCTGCTTTTTTATTATTGTTGGTGGTGAAGTTATTCGTTTTTTCGGCGTGTTGAGATGGCTGGGTGTCAAGTTTGGCTTTTCGGACGATGCGATCGAAAGCAATTTGACGCCAATTGGGGATGTGCGCTTTGGCCAATCCCAGGCGCCGGTAAGTATTGGCCATGCGGGTGTAGAGTTCTTCTCCTTTGACGCCCCGGTAACGAGGATTGAGGCCAAAGAAGTTGATATTGTCGCCGTGTGTGGTAAGGCGGAAGTTAGCGATGGCATTTTGGGTCATTTCTTCGGTGAATCCGGGGAAGTTTTCGGCCAGGATTTTGGCGGCGTGGCGCCTGGCGTCGGGATTGTTGTTGATTTCGGCGGCACCTGTCATCCAGGCTTTGTAGAGTTTGGTGAGCTGGATGGTGTGTGCTTTGGCCCAAGCGCGTTTGGCCAGGAGGGCATGGGCGATGATATGAGAAGCGGATTTGGTGCTTTGTAAGACCCGGGCGCCCGGGATGGCGTTGACAGCGGCTACGTCATCGGGACTCCAAACGACGGCGGCATCAACTTGCCGGGATTTGAATGCGGTGGCAGCTTCGATGGGTGAAGGTTGGGGGATGATTTCGACATCATTTTGGGAGAGTCCGCCGGCTTCGAGCAGCCAAAGGAGGAAAGCATGTGATGCCGTTTTTTCGGCGACAGCGATGCGTTTGCCACGTAAGTCATTGACGGTATTGATGCCGCGGCGGACGACGATGGCATCGCCCCCTCGTGACCATGCGGTTTGAAAAATGACGACCGGGTCGTAGTCTTTCAGGTCAGCGATTTCGGCAGGGAGGGCATCAATGGTGCACCAAAGCAGATTGACTTTGTCTTTTTTCCAAGCCTTCCGGGATGCAGGGACATCGTCCATAATTTTGAAGGCAACGGAGATCCCATACTCTTTAAGGAATCGGGAGTTTGGAGAAGGGTCGAATCCACTGTTGATGTATTCACCGGCGGCATAGGCGCCTGATGTGGTAACGGCGATTTTGATGACGTCCTTATCAGGCGGAGTCGTCTTTTGGTCTTGCTTGTCTTGCTCGTTTGTGGGTTTGTTTTTGAATTGGTCCAGGATGTCGGTTTGTTGTGTCAGGTACCGGATTCCGTAGAATGCGGCCATCACGACGGCGATGGTAATAAGCAAGCGAGAAAAAGCGGTAAGCCGAACACGTCGAGCCATGGTGAGCAAATATTGGTTAAGCGGAGAAAGAATTAGTCAAAAAGCGAATCGTAGTGGCTGCCCTTGTCTTTCTTTTTGTCTGATGAGATAGGCGCATCCAAGTCGAGGACGTCGTTTTCGTCTTTTGCCTGAACGAGTATTTTTTGTTTTTCGTCGCCGAGGAGGAGGGAGTCGGTTTCGCGCTCCCATTTTTCGAGAAGTTCGAGACCTTCTTCTTCGAATACGCCGTTTTGGAGGTCAATGGACTGCATGAAGTTGTTGGTGAGGTCCATGAAACGCTCCATTTCGCCGACTTTTTGGCTGACGTCGTTGGCGATGGCGTCAAGTGCTTGGTCAAACATTTCGCGTTTGTCGCTGTCGCCTGCGAGGATGCGTTTGGCGGATCGCATGGCGGAATGGCTGGCTTTGATGGCTTTGTACTCCTGCTCTTTGACCTTTACCTGGTCTTGGATGTCTTCGAGCATGATTTCGGAGTTTTCGTACATTTTGACCAAGGCGCGATAGAGGACTTCCATTTTAGTATAGAGCTCATCGAGTCGCATATTGGAGTCCTTGAGCCGTCCGGCTTTGCGCGCTTTGAGCACCATAATGGCCTTTTTGTTGGATTGTTTGGCGCGATTGGCCAGGGCCAGGTTGTTTTTGATTTCGCGTTCGTTGTTTTTGATCATCTCCTTGAGCTGGTGCATTTGTCCGCGAAGTTTGCCGATTTGGGTGTTCATTTTGCGGAGGTTGGATTTGAGGTCGGAGATGTAGTTTTTGAGGATGGCGATGGGATTGATTTGGATGAAGAGGCCGGTGATCCATCGCATCAAACTCTTGTAGCCATAGGCGATGAGGTTGCGGGCGCGTGGGTCGAGTGCGACATATACGATGGCGCCGAGAGCGGCAAGCATCAGGGCCAAATTGAGGGTGTTAGCAGCCATGGTGATGAGTACCGGCAGGGCTTTGTAGAAGAGATAGCCGCCGCCGAGTAGGAGGGCGCCGAGGACGATTTTGCCGGTGACGCCTTCGGGGCGCTGCCAGAAAGATTTGGGTTTAAATTCTTGCATTTCCGGTGTCATGATTGAGAAACTTTGTGTTCTTGCGGGCGAAGATAGTGTAATCAACGGATTTTTGGTAGTCACCGTCGCCGGAGACGGCGAAAAAGCCGCCAAATGGCCTGCGGCCACTTCCTGCGCCGGGGGGAAAGGACCAGTACTGCGGCCGCGGCGATCAGGGCGAGGACCAGGATGTCCCATACCCATCCCAGTAACCTGGATACGAGCCACAAAACGGCTAATGCGACTAATATTTGGGCGGCGGTGCTTTTCATGGCTTTGTGCACTCAAGTTGGGGGACTGCTCGTGAATATAGGGGATTTTTTCGATGAAGGGTGTGATTTGGTGGAGGAATGGGGACGACACGGAAGTCACGGACGGACACGGAGGCGGTAACAGCTACGGGTCTGTAACTGTTGAATTACTCATTCATAAATTTCCTGATAAAGAATTATAAGCTTAAATCGGAAAGGCGCGGTGATGGTGTATTTGATGGTAAACCTTCGGAGTGCGCATGTGTTGAGGTGGTGTAATGCCGGCAAATGGAGACAAAGCGAATTAACTGGGACGTGGAGGGGATGAGCTGTGTCAATTGTGCGCAGACGATCGTGCAGTATTTGACCTCGTCTCATCTGGAAAATGTGCACGTGGATTTTGCCACGGGGAAAGTGAGTTTTGAGCTGACGGATGAGGCGCCGCCGTCGGAGGAGTTGAAGAAGGGTCTGAAGAAGATCGGCTATACGGTGGTGACGGACAAGCATAAACCGCCGTTCTGGACGCCGGAGCGGAAATTGTTGGTGAGTGCGATATTTACCGTGCCGCTGGTGGCGGGCCATTTTCTGATGCTGGCAGGTGTGATGCCCGCCTTTCTGTCCAATATGTGGGTACAGGCGATAGTGGCGGTGCCGCCGATTGCCATCGGTTTGTGGCACTTTGGCAAGAGTGCGCTGGGATCGTTGCGGGGCGGCATCCCAAATATGGATGTGCTGGTGTTTACGGGCGGGCTGGCAGCGACGGTGTACAGTGTTATCGGGCTGGCGTTGGGCGAGCCGGACTATATTTTCTTTGAGACGGCTGCTTCGATTTTTACCTTGGTGTTGCTAGGGAATTATCTGGAGCATCGTTCGGTGGAGCAGACAACGACGGCACTGAAGTCGTTGCAGCGGCTGCGGCCGGCGACGGCGCGCAAAGTGATGGCATCGGGCACTATCGTGGAAGTGGAGACGGATGACATCCACACGGGCGATATAGTACAGGTCAATGAAGGTGATGCGTTGCCGGCAGACGGCAAGGTATTGGAAGGCTTTGGGAGTGTGGACGAGTCTATGTTTACGGGAGAGAGTTTGCCGGTGGACAAGTCTGCCGGAGACAAGGTCTTCGGAGGTACGTTGGTGGTCAAGGGCAATCTTCGCGTGGAAGTGACGGCGGCGGCCGGCCATTCGCTGCTGGACAAGATTATCGAATTGGTAGAGCGGGCACAAAATGACAAGCCGCCGATCCAACGCCTGGCGGATCGGATCAGTGCGATATTTGTGCCGGCGGTCATCTCGATTGCCATACTGACCTTTTTGGTTTCGTGGCTGGGCTTTCATATCCCGGTGACGCAGGCATTGATTCGCGCTATTGCCGTGTTGGTGATTTCGTGTCCGTGTGCCATGGGGTTGGCTACACCGACAGCCGTGATGGTAGGTGTGGGCCGGATGGCCAAGGAGGGTATTGTGATCAAAGGAGGCACGACAGTGGAACTGCTTCGCGAGATCCGGCGGGTGGTTTTTGACAAGACGGGCACGCTGACAAGCGGCCAATTCAAGGTGGCGGGGATTCATTATCAGGAAGTGGATCCTGTCGAGGTGCAGGGCGCTATCAAGGGGCTGGAGTCGCGCTCATCGCATCCGCTGGCGGTCAGCCTGATGGCGGAAATGGAACGGCTGGCCCCGGATGTGGAGCCGCTTGAACTGGATGTGCGGGAGCATAAGGGGCACGGCATTTACGGCACGGACAAGGACGGCAATTCCTACAAACTGGGCTCAGCTCGCATTCTGACGCATCCGCCGAAGGAAGCACATGATTTGTACCTATTGAAGAATGATCGGTTGATTGCGGCCATAGACCTGGATGACGAGCTGAAGGAAGGTGCGCACCAAGTGGTAGATTATTTCAAGCGTCAGGGGATTGAAGTCGTATTGTTGAGTGGTGACCGGGAAGAAAAGGTGCGCCGTGTGGCGGAGACACTGGGCATTGACGCCTATTATGCAGCGCAGTTGCCGGATCAGAAGTTGGCCAAAATCGAGACCTGGTCGCGGGAGGAGCCCACGGCGATGGTGGGCGATGGTATCAATGATGCCCCGGCATTGTCCAAGGCAACGCTGGGCATCTCGATGGGCAGCGCCTCAGCGGTGGCTGCCGAGTCGGCGCGGGTGGTGATTCTGAACGATAAACTGCCGTCTCTGGAAAAGGCCTTTCGTGTGAGCCGGGCAACGGTAAAGACGATCCGCGAGAATCTGTTTTGGGCCTTTGCTTACAATGTGGTGGCGATCCCGATTGCGGCGATGGGCTATCTGAATCCGATGTGGGGAGCGCTGTTTATGGCGTTTTCGGATATCGTGGTGATCGGTAATTCGCTGCGGTTGAAGAGAAGAAAAACCTGATTCAATTAAAAATTAAAAATTAAAAATAACGAACCCGCGGGCAGCTGCCTGTGGCAGCCGCCCGCGCCAATTTTATTTTGCCGGCGCCCGCCGGTAAAACACGGATTTGTCTTGCCCTGTATTTTTTTGCTTTGTCGCCGTCAGCTTTAGCTGACGGCAAGATTATTCTCACTGTCTCACCTTGCAGTTAGAAGCAACAAAGAGAAAGGGGCCGCATCTGTTATAGCAATTTTCCCGAAAGTGGTATCTTTCGGGGAAATTGACTGTAAAATGGGATCTGATTTTAGTTTTGATGAGTCCGCATCGTCGGTGCAGCGCGTATTGCGAGACTTGAATTCCCGTGTGAAGATGGGGGCATACCTTTGGAAGGAACTGCCGATGGCGGCTTTCGCGGGAGTGCGCATCGGGAAGGTGACGCCGGATTTCGGGGAGGTGATCTTACCGTTTGGGTGGCGGTCGAAGAATCCGTTTCGTTCGATTTATTTTGCGGCCCAGTGTGCAGCAGCGGAGCTGTCCACGGGTGTGCTGGTATTGGTGGCCAAGGCGGGGGCGCCGCCGCTCTCGATGCTGGTGACGGACTTCCGGGCGCAGTTTTTGAAGAAGGCGGCGGGTACGCTGACGTTCCGCTGTGATCAGGGCCCGGAGATCATCGAAGCGGTGGAGGAGGCGGTGCGGACGGGCCTGGGCGTGACGGTGGACGCTCGCGCACGCGGTATTTTGCCGGATGGGGAAGTGGCATCGGAAATGACGGTGACGTGGTCGTTTAAGCTTCGGTCCAAGGTGAGTGGTCACGGGCCAAAGGTGAATGGTTGACAAACGGAGCGTGAAGCGGCCCGTGAACTCTATGGTTTTAGGTTATTGCGGGGCATCAATGGACGCACGGGCGTGCGTCCATTGATGCCCCGCCGGGATGGGGCCTTATGAAGATGCTTTGCGGCTGATCTTGGCCCAGGTGTCTTTGAGGGTGACGGTGCGGTTGAAGACCTTCTTCCCGGGTGTGGTGTCGGGATCCAGGGTGAAGTATCCCTTGCGCATAAATTGGTAGTGGACGCCGGGCCCGGCTTCGCGGAGTGAAGGCTCCATCTTGGCGTTGGGGATGATGATGAGAGAGTCGGGATTGAGGAGGTCTTCGATGGGTCGCTCGGCTGCGGCAGCGGCAACGTCTTCTACTTTGAAAAGGCGATCGTACAAACGGACTTCGGCTTCCACGGCGTGGGGAACGGATACCCAGTGTAATACGCCCCGAACCTTGATGCCGGACGTGTCTTGCCCGCTCTTGCTGTCCGGGAAGTAGGTGCACAGTAGCTCGCTCACAGAACCCTTGTCATCTTTGATGACACTATCTACTCTCACAATATAGGCCCCCTTGAGACGGGCCATGCCGCCGGGGCTGAGACGAAACCACTTTTTGGGGGGATTTTCCATAAAGTCCTCCCGCTCGATGTAAAGCTGACGGCTAAATGGTACCTGGCGGGTGCCGGCATCTTTGTCTTCGGGGTTGTTTTCGATGGTCAGCCACTCTTCTTTGTCATCGGGGTAGTTGGTGATGGTGAGTTTGATGGGGTCGGTGACGACCATGACGCGGCGGGCCGTCTTGTTGAGCTCTTCGCGGATGACAAATTCAAGCAGGGCCATGTCTATCATGTTGTCGCGCTTGGCGATGCCGACGCGGCGGGCAAATTCGCGGAGGGCGGATGGGGTGTATCCGCGGCGACGGAGGCCGGAGACGGTCATCATGCGGGGATCATCCCAACCATTGACGTGGCCGTCTTGGACGAGTTGGAGGAGCTTGCGCTTGCTCATGAGGGTGTAGGTGAGATTGAGCCGCGCAAACTCGATTTGTCTGGACGGGAAAAGATCCAGCTTTTTGATGAACCAGTTGTACAGGGGGCGGTGGGGCATAAATTCAAGCGTGCACAGGGAGTGGGTGATGCTTTCGAGGGCGTCACACTGGCCGTGTGCGAAGTCGTACATGGGATAAATACACCACTTGTCGCCGGTGCGGTGGTGGTGTTCGTGCTTGATGCGGTAGAGGATGGGGTCGCGCATGTGCATGTTGGGCGAGTCGAGGCTGATTTTGGCGCGGAGGATTTTGGCGCCATCGGGGAATTCGCCGTTGCGCATGCGGTGGAAGAGGTCGAGGTTTTCTTCGATGGTGCGGAATCGGTAGGGTGTGGGTGTGCCGGGCTGAGTAGGGGAGCCTTTGTGCTGTGCGATTTCTTCGGGCGTGGAGTCGTCCACGTAGGCGAGGCCGGCTTTGATGAGGCGGATGGCCATGGCATAGAGGTCTTCGAAGTAGTCGGAGGCGAAGTATTCGCGGTCGCCCCAATCGTAGCCAAGCCAGCGGACGTCACGGCGGATGGCATCCACGTATTCTTGTTCTTCTTTGGATGGATTGGTGTCGTCAAAGCGGAGGTTGGTCAGTCCGCCGTATTTTTCGGCGAGGCCGAAGTTGAGGACAATGGATTTGACGTGGCCGATATGCAGGTAGCCGTTGGGTTCGGGGGGAAAGCGTGTGTGGACGCGTCCGCCGTGCTTGCCTTCTTTGATGTCGCGGACGATGATTTCCTCGATAAAGTTAGTGGGCTTGGGCAATTTTTGGCTCATGGTCGTTGCTTTGGGCGATTACATGCGTTCCGGCATTTCGATCCCGAGCAAGTCCATAGCTTCCCGGAGCCGGTCGGCAACACGTGTACTCAACTGGAAACGGAATTCGCGTGCGCCGGGTTCAGGCGCTGTGAGAATGGGGCACTCGTGCCAGAATTTATTGAATGCTTTGGCCAGGTTGTAGGCATAGGCGGCGATGATGGAGGGATCCATTTTGTCAGCGGCTTCGCGGACGGTGTCAGGATAGCGAACGAGGCGCTTGATGATGTCGCGTTCTTCGTTGCGGAGGGCTTTGTATTGGGAAGCGTCTGAAAGGTCCAGCTGCGGTGCTTTATGCCGGAGGCCGTGCGCGCGGACATAAGCGTATTGGATATAAGGTCCGGTCTGTCCCTGGAGCTCGATGGACTCTTCGGGATTGAAGACCATGCGCTTCATGGGATTGACTTTGAGGATGAAAAACTTGAGAGCGCCGAGTGCGATTTGGCGGTGGATGTCGTGTTGTTTTTCGGGACTCAAGTCGCTGATTTCGTTGCGCTGGGCGGATTCGGCTTTGGCGGTTTGGATCATGTCTTCGATGAGGTCGTCGGCGTCCACGACGGTGCCTTCACGGGACTTCATGCGGCCGGTGGTCAGGTCCACCATGCCGTATGCCAGGTGGTGGAGCTTGTCGGCGTAGGGTTCGCCGAGACGTTTGAGGATGGCAAAGAGAGCTTTGAAGTGGTAGATCTGTTCGCTGCCGACAACATAGGTGACGGCGTCCATGTGAAACTCTTTGTAGCGTTGGTGTGCCAGGCCGATGTCCTGGGTGATATACAGAGATGTGCCGTCGCTTCGGAGGACGACCTTTTGGCCGAGGCCTTCGTCTTCCAAATCAATGACGACGGCCCCGTCGTCATTGCGGGTGAAGACGCCGCGCCGGAGACCTTCGGCGATGATGTCTTTGCCCAGCAGGTACGTGTCGGATTCGAAGTAGGTCTTGTCAAACGAGACACCGAGCATGTGGTAGGTGACGTCAAAGCCGTCAAGTACCCATTGGTTCATTTGTTTCCAGCGCGCTACGGTCTCGGGGTCGCCCTGCTCCCATTTTCGGAGAAGTTCGCGGGCTTCGGCGCCGAGCGATGAGTATTCGTTGAAGTAGCGGTCTTTGAATGCTTTGAAAAAGGCTTCGCGGCTTTGGTCTTTGTCCCTTCGTTGGGCGAAGAGTTGTTTGGCCTGATCGGTCTGTTGCCAGGCGGCGTATTCTTCGGCGAGTTTTTGGGCAAAGAGGACGTAGTAGTCACCGACGAAGTGGTCGCCTTTGATGCCGGTGCTCTCCGGCGTGGCGCCGTTGGCATATTTCAACCAGGCGAGCATACTCTTCATAATGGCGATGCCGCGGTCGTTGATGATTTGGGAAGTGATGACCTTGTTGCCGGCGGCCTTGAGGATTTTGTGAATGGACCAGCCGAGTAGGATATTGCGGATGTGTCCGAGATGTAGGGGTTTGTTGGTGTTGGGCGAGGCGTATTCGACGAGAATGGTGCCCACCGTTCCGGCGGGCGCGGTGTTTTTTTCGCCGGCCATGCTGAACCAGGCTTCG
>JALVEF010000300.1 GCA_027031185.1 Saprospiraceae bacterium | reverse complement strand
TATTGCCCTTTACATCGCCGAAGCCTTAGAAACAGGCGACGAAGCTTTTATCATTGATGCTATTGGTATTGTTGCCCGCGCCAAAGGCATGAGTGACGTTGCAGCCAAAGCCAAATTATCTCGCCCCAGCCTATACCGTGGCCTTAAAAAAACAGGTCACCCGCAATTTTCAACCATCCTCGCCGTGCTTTCGGCATTGGGAATCTCTCTAACCGCAAAGTTGAGTGATGCCTAATCATGAGTGATAATATATGCGCGTAAAACTCTTGAAGAGTAGGGGTATGGCGAACCAGCCGAATTTGAACGGCGCAGAAGGCCACGGCAGTGGTCCCAACCCGCACGTCTTCAATATTCTTCAGCCCCTCCGGTGCGGGAGTGCGGGGTTCGACTTACGGGTATTTATTTCGACTTGAAAGTCGAACGAAACCGGGATTGGCGGATGGGGTGGAGAAATGGGGAGATGAACGGCGTGGGGGATGGATGCATCAGCGTTAATGTTTAAATGCTAACGCAACACCATACTAGCACATAAAGATGCCGAATGGAGGCGTCCATACCATTACCGTAACCAAACTCCAGTTTAGTGAATTGGCGCTTGGTAAAAAATTGCGGGCAATTCAAAGACTATCTGCTTTTGCACTTCGTCTACTTTATAGTCGAGTTCAATAGAGATGGATTTGGTATCCATAGGAATTTTGGTAAAATCTACATCTTCCATAATCCGGATATCATGCACATAACGGCCATTTTCTTGTTTTGTGAGCACATATTCGTCATTAACTTCCGTTGCCAAAGTAAATGTCGGTGTAATCAAGGTTACCTTTGAAATATATACGGATTGGTTTGGTTTCTCAGAGGTGGGAACTATGTAAATAATCTTTGTTTTATCCAATTTTTGTCCAAAAGATACGGCATAGATGATATCCCCGTCCCGAAACGGCTCCGTCTGGGAACTCTCGACCATATTGCCATTGAGCACATCTTGAGAGGTCTGATGCTCGAACTTCCTAAAAACTGACCCGTCAGCCAGCCCGTCAGATATAGTAGGATTACACGCCATTAACATTGCGCTCATACTCAAGTAAAAAAAACATTTCATAACTTTTCCGAATATTATTCCTAAAAAGGTACCATTACTGGGTATGGGAATAATTGTCCCGATGGATCTGCACTATACTGTTTCCAAATGCAGTCAGCCCCCCTTTTACAATTGAATTGGTCATTTGTCTACCCCGACTAGATGTAGTTGATTGATCTCCCCCTAAACCTATATTTCGAGTATTCCCCATTTTAATCCACGGCGTAACATCCAATCTTTTATGTGCTTTCGAAGCATCAGTGGTTACCGCAGCTAACATTTGGTCTAGAGTAGCGTTTCTCGGAGCGGCAGTTGCATTGGCATAATTAAATGTACCCATAAAACTCGGATCGGTTAGCTCTGTCATAACTTGGCCGGTATCACCATCAAAAACCCATTCTTTGCCATTCTTCGTATTGATAAACTTTCTATCTAATTCTCCGCCGTTTTGATGGAATGCGGCCTGAGCTCCCAGCAATTCTGTCCAGTCATCACCCTGCTTCCCATCCAAAATTTCTTGCATACCCTCTATGTTTTGCGGCCTACCAACCCTATTCAATGCTGAACGTAAATCAAAATGAAAGAACTCTTTGATAGCTTTGTTTTTTGCGTTAATTGCCGCCACTTCCTTCCGTTCAGAGATGTAACTACTCATTTCGTCTGCAGTATAATTTTTATCAAGGATTGTATCTCCTTGCCTAATCGTCTCTATTTTTTGATTAAACGCGATTTCAGCTTGGGCAGTCCTGTATTCCATATCAACCATCAATTTATATGCCTCCCCTAATGTTATGCCTGTTCCTTGAAGTGAATTCATATTCATGCCTTCGAATAAAGCCTCGCTCAAAAGAACTGCAGTATCACCTCCATCACCTGCTATTATATCCGCCTCAGTCATTGGTTTGCCAGTCAAAACATTTTTTTGCGCAGCCAAATATTCAGCAATATTATCCGCAACCTCAGCTATAGATGAGGTGCCGTCCGCAGTAAGCCTCGCACGAAGTTCAACAGCGCTCTTTTTTTGAGCATCGGTAGGTTTTTCCTGAGTGACTAGCTGTCTTGGCCTATAAGTATTATGCACCCAAACTCCCAGTTCACTCACAAAATATGTGTGGTGGTCGGCTACGGCGAAGTTGTGGACGGTGGTCAGGCCGTCTGTGGGGGTGATGTTGGTGACCAATCCGCGACGGCCCTGAATGTCGATAATGGTCGTGCCGACCGACATGTCACCTGCCGCCTGCCATGTCATGACCTCCGTAATCTGCGCCGCGCCCCTCATGGCCGCAGACAGAGCCGTGCCGGCCAATTCCCGCCGCTCAACCACGGCAAAGGGATGCTCCGGCGTCGTGCGCAGGCTGGTCTCCAAGCCGTCTTCAAACGAGACCGTCACATCCAAAGTGGTGCGGTCCTCATACCTAAACAGTTCAATGACCTGTTTGCGCTGAACAGTCTCATTCCGAAAATGCTCATCACGCGAATACACCCAGTCGCCAATTTTGATTTCATCAATCCGCTTCATCCCGTCCGGCGTATGGACAAGGGTGTCGGGGGCAAAACAGGCCGAGATATAGCCCGACAGCGCCTGCCCGATGACATCAGGGATGCTGGCGATGATATTGTCACCAAAGTTGGAGCCGTCTATGGCCGAGCGTGTGGCGG
>JALVEF010000299.1 GCA_027031185.1 Saprospiraceae bacterium | reverse complement strand
GGCAGATTGTTTGGCTATTGTTACCGAATGGCAAGAATTTCGCAGCCCTGATTTTGATAACATAAAAGCAAAGCTCAATGACCCTGTAATTGTTGATGGGCGTAATTTATATGACCCTGCTCACATGAAATCAATTGGCATCAGCTATTACGCTATTGGGCGTGGCTTGTAAAGGAACTTCTGATTAAGTCAATTTGTATTTAACCATAAAAAAATAAACCGTAGCCTGCGTGAAGTGCAACGTAACGCAGGGAATTTCCACTGTAATATCAATATGTTAAAATCAGTGACATATTCCCTGCATTCCGCAAAGCTCCATGCGGGCTACAAATGTTATAAAATTCAAGACTTGATCAGAGCTTCCTAAATTGATAACGGTTGGGTGCAACGAGTTTTGTAGCCAATCATGCTTCCAATTGTCTCTTTTCCATTTCAATTAATTGATCCAATTCTTCCTGAGTAAACCCTGCTTGCAGTCTTGCTTCAGTATAAAATGGACCTCGCAAGCCGCCTTTCATATATTTTTGTAGTAGCTTTTGAAAAGTTTCAATAGGCTCCAAACCCCGCTGTTCACAGCAATAATGAAACCAACGCGAACCAATTGCCACATGCCCAATTTCATCTCGCAAAATAATTTTTAGTATTTCAACGGTTTCATTATCCCCTGCTTGTTGCAAGCCTTGCATCATATTGGGTGTAACATCCAAGCCTCTTGCTTCTAATACTCGTGGTACTAATGCCATACGTTCCATCACATCATGCGAGGTTTTAACTGCCATTTCCCACAAGCCATTATGAGCGGGGAAATCCCCATATTGATAGCCCATTGCCTGCAAACGACCTTCTAATAAGCCATAGTGATAAGCTTCTTCAGATGCCACTTTTAACCAATCACAATAATAATCATCAGGCATATCACGAAAACGATAAACTGCATCTAATGCCAGATTAATGGCATTAAACTCAATATGAGCAATCGCATGGAGTAAGACTGCTCGACCTTTATCAGTATACAAACTACGCCGTTTCAATTTTGCAGGGCTAACCAATATCGGCTTTTCAGGTTTTCCTGCTAATTCAATGATTTGCACCGTAGTATCTGCATTATCTCGGTTTAATTTTTCGGTTTGACACTGGGCATATAAAGCAGTCGCTTGCTGCCGTTTTTTCTGCACATCCGTCTCAATAAGGCATTGATATGCTTGATCATATATATTCACAAACGCACTCCTGCAAAGCAGCTTTTAAAATTTATTCTATACTCTTTCCAATAGACCTTTATACAAAAAGCAACCATTTAGCGTAATTTACTTACCAGATTCAACACTTAATTACACCGAGCAGTTACCCAAAAAGATAATAGCCATGACTTCCACTCGACTAAAAACACAGCTTATTTTGCTCATTATTCTTGCATTCTCGCTTTCTGCCTGCACAAAAAATATTTCTTATCACCCAAGCCTTGCAAGCAGCTATATCAAAGAGCCTGCTGGTTATGATTTAGCCTTTGTTGAGTTCACAGATAAAGGAAATGTCTTTGATCGTCAGCAAATGAGCAATATATTAAAACACATCAAAAGCTATGCTAACAGTCCCAAAGGGGTAACGGTTATCACCTATATTCACGGCTGGAAGCACAACGCCTCGGCAAACGATCAAAACCTAATTAGCTTCAAAAAAATGTTGGATTTTGCAGCAAGGCATAATATGACCAGCGGACGCAAGCTAATGGGTATTTATATTGGCTGGCGAGGTTTATTCTTTAAAGGCTCAAAATTAAACAATCTAACCTATTGGAGCCGC
>JALVEF010000298.1 GCA_027031185.1 Saprospiraceae bacterium | reverse complement strand
GATTTGGCGCGCGGCAGCGATACGGGTATCATAGATTTGCTCTTTGTAGGTAATCTGGACAGACAGTACCTGGCCGAGTTGACGGCGAAGGTGGAAAAACTCATTGACCGCAAGGTCAAATATCTCATATATACACCGGAAGAATTCAAGCCGGTGGCGGAGGCTCCGGACTTTGAGCCGGGTTCGCTTCTGATTTGGAATAAAGACCAATGAAGTACGACGTCATCATAGTAGGAGGTGGTATCGTAGGCCTTTCGACGGCCTGGCATCTGGTGCACCAGGTCCAGGGATTGCGCGTGCTCATTGTGGAGAAGGAGCGGGATATTGCCTTGCATCAAACCGGACACAACAGCGGGGTCATTCACTCCGGTATCTATTACAAGCCGGGGAGCTTGCGCGCCCGCAATTGCAAGACGGGCTACGATCTGTTGCTCGACTTCTGTGAGCGCAAGGGGGTGGACTATGACATTTGCGGCAAGGTCATCGTGGCGGTGGATGAGGAGGAAGTGGAGCGTTTGGAAAAGGTCTATGAGCGGGGCGTCGCCAATGGTCTGGAGGGCATCCGGATGATTTCGGGGGCCGAGGTCCGGGAGATCGAGCCTCATATTGAGGCGCGGGCCGGTATTTGGGTGCCCCAAACGGGCATTGTCCACTTCCCGGACGTGGCGCGCAAGATGCTGGAGGATGTGCAATCGTACGGTGGCCGCATCCGGTATGGGGCGCGTGTGACTGGTGTCACCACGGACGGTCAAACCGTGACAGTGAAGACCACGGATGGTACATTTACGGCCGGTCGGCTGATCAACTGTGCCGGCTTATATGCGGATAAGATCGCCGGGATGACGGGGGACAAGCAGCGCATGCGCATTGTGCCCTTTCGGGGGGAGTACTACCGGCTGAAGCCGGAAAAGACCCACTTGATACGCAATCTGGTGTATCCCACGCCCAATCCGGCTTTCCCGTTTCTCGGCGTACATTTTACGCGGATGATCAAGGGAGGAATCGAGGCCGGGCCCAATGCCGTGTTGGCCTTTGCGCGCGAGGGTTATACCAAGACAGCTATTCACTTGCCGGAGTTGGCTGAGACACTTGCGTTCCCGGGCTTCCGGCGACTGGCTAAAAAGCACTGGCGTTTTGGCTTGAACGAAATGAAACGCTCTTTTTCCAAACGGCGGTTCTATGAGTCGCTGCGGCGCATGCTGCCGGAGCTGGAAATGTCTGATATTGTCTATTACCGGGCGGGTGTGCGCGCCATGGCGCTGGATGACAATGGCGAGGTAGTGGACGACTTCATCGTGAGTGTCCGGGACAATATCATCAATGTGTGGAATGCACCATCGCCGGCGGCAACGGCTTCGCTGGCCATCGGGCGGCATATTGTAGAGCAAACGGGTATGGTGGCGGTATGAGGCAACAAATCTCGACATATCACCCGACACGTGGCGATTTGGATCCCTGCATCAAAAAATGGTTTGCGGTCCGTACCTGCTTTCGTTGGGAAAAGGTGGTAAAAAGGCGTCTTGAAGAAAAGAATGTTGAAGTATATTTGCCGCTCCTGAAAGTGGTACGCCGGTATCCAAGGAAGCTAAAGCGTCTGGAGGTGCCGCTGATAAACAACTTCGTCTTTGTACACATTACCGGCGAGGAGTATATCAATGTTTTGGGTACAATAGGGGTCGCCTATTTTTTGAGGGATGCCGGGGTAATTCGTGCCATTCCGGAGTCCCAAATTGATATGCTCCGCCGGGTGGTGGGTGAAGTTCCGGAGGGAGCCTTGGAAGTGGGCCCGTTGCAGTATGAAGTGGGACAACAGGTCGAGGTCATATATGGCAATTTGACCGGTCTCCGGGGCACGTTGGTGGAGAAAAAAGGAAAACACAGCCTGGTCATTGCACTTGAGCAATTCGGACTGGAGCTGCGTATCGAAGTTCGGCCGGAGATGGTAAGGCCGGCGAGACATTAATATGTTTGTACTATATCGAGGGGCGTCATTTGGAATCAAATCAGCTCCTCACCACAAGGCGGATACATTTTATTTCGGTAGTCGTGCCGCGACTCATCGACGGCGAAGCCGTGCTTTGAACGGCCCAAGGTCAACGGTTAACGGTTAATGGTGACTGTTTTTTTCGTTAATATTTTCAGTGATGGGTTTTAAGCAATTGCGGGTATGGCAGGAAGGGATGGATCTCGTTGACGAGATATATACTATTACCAAGAGGAAAGGATTAGCCGGAGATTTTGATTTGAGAAAGCAGATTATAAGAGCAGCTGTTTCGATTCCTGCCAATATTGCCGAAGGGGACGAGTTGCACACCAATAAGCAAGCCGTTAAGCATTTTTATATAGCGCGCGGTTCGGCTGCCGAATTGCGAACTCATATTTCGATTGCGAGAAGACAAGGATATATTCCGGAAGACATAGAGACTTCTCTGGATGAAAAGTTGAAGAAAATTTCTGGGATGCTATATAAACTGATAAAAGCGAGGGAAAAGTGAAATATGTGGCAATAAAGGAGACAAGGAACAAATTAGGTTCGCACTATATTTTCGCTAAAATGCCTTTGTTGAGTTATGAGTTGAGTTTGGAAAATGCCTATTTTATCCCAAAAAACCGGTGCACCTAAATTGGTACGAATTGATGTAAGTAATATTTGGAATTCGGCTGGTCTCCCTTCGATAACTCAAAATGAACTTTACCCTTAACCCTTAACCCTTAACCCTTTACCCTTAAATTATGCGTGG
>JALVEF010000297.1 GCA_027031185.1 Saprospiraceae bacterium | reverse complement strand
AGCAGCGGCTGTAGGGATACGTCTTATGTACAAACCATCTATGTCGGCAGTGCCATCACACCAGATTTTAGTGTGGACAAGACAGACATCTGCATCGGAGACACGGTCTATCTGAGCGACTTGACCAACAATACGGATATTGATGCCTACCATTACACGTCGGACGGGGATCGGCTCTCACACTGTTATCAGTCGGGGGATGCCGCGTGGGCCTTCTACGAACCGGGCAGCCACGATGTGACGCTGGATGTGATTTACAATGGCTGCCAGACATCCGTCACCAAAAATAATCTCATCACGGTACACGGCCCCCGTGCAAGGATTACCTACGAGATGGATTGTGCCAGTCCGATGGTCTATCAATTTAATACGTCCAGAAGCCAAGACTTTGATCAGGTAACGTGGGATTTCGGGGACGGGACGACGTCCACCGACACAGCGGTCACACATACCTATAGCGCCACGGGCGATTATACCGTCGTACTGACGGTCGAAAACACCAGCTCCGGCTGCGCGCCGAGTAGTGATACCGTAGTCGTCCACGTTCGTCAGATACAGGCAGATTTCACCATTCCTGACAAAGTCTGTAGGGGACAAATAATAGAGCTGGATGCCAGTAACTCCCAGGATGTCAACGTGGTGTGTCACAAAGGATTTCAGTGGGTTTCATCCGAGCGCCCCACGATGGTGCTCCCTGACACGGTAGTTCCTACTGTTATGATAGATCCCTTCCCCTATCCGTTTTATTTCTCCAAGAGCGGTGACCAGTGGGTAGAACTGGTGGTGCAGGATGTCAATGGCTGCTCGGACACACTCCGGCGCTATACGCGTGTATATGGCATAGAGGACAGCATAGCGGTAGATGACAGTTTGATATGTCTGCCCGGCACGGTCAATTTTACATCTTTCGTGATGGCAGACACGACAGTGGCCAGTTGGACCTGGGACTTTGGAGACGGGGCGATGGGGAGTGGAGCCAATGTAAGCCATACTTACACGTCGTCTTCATCGAATGTCTTCCAGGTGGCGCTTACGGTGAAAGACGTGCTAGGCTGCGATGCCACTGCCCATTATACGATCCAAATCTACAAGCCGACCAGCAGCATCATCACCATACCGGCACCGCCGGTCATTTGCGTGGGTGACAGCATCACTTTTACGGCTACTGATTTTACGGCGCAGGGTTCTTTTCTGAACTACAGCTGGGACTTTGGCAACGGCATGACCAGCAATACAAAAAACAATATCGTCCCGTACAACTCACCGGGCACGTATCCCGTGACACTCACCTACACGGAGGATGCCACAGGCTGTACAGATCAGACCCAAATCACCGTCACGGCGCAATCCTACCCCACTGCTGATTTTGTATCCAGTGTGGACGGTCAAGGCCATTTGTGCTATCCATTGCAGGTAAATTTCACGGACATGTCCACTACGGGGTGGCCTCTGGGCCATTATTGGGACTTTGGCAACGGACAGCAGGGTATGGACAGTCTGGCCGCTACGGTTTTGGGGAAGGGTGTGTTTGACATTACGCATGTCGTCACGACCAGTGCCGGCTGTGCAGATACAATTGTCAAGAGTATTGAGACGGTGGGCCCTGAAGGAGACTTTTCGCTGGACAAAAATATCATCTGTCTAGGCGAGGAGGTCACAGTCACCATTGACCCGAACGATACGGTAGATGTCGGCTCCTTCCATTTTGACTTTGGAGATGGAACGATCATTGCCAACCAGCTGAGTGCTTCGCATGCCTATACCTTCCTGCCGGGCTCCAATCAGCAGCCTATCAAACTGGTGCTGACCAGTGTGGACGGGCTGTGTTCCGTGACACTCGAAAAGACCGTAACCATACTCAATACCCAGGCTGAATTTACCAGTGATTCCGGCACCTTGATTGGCTGTGAGGGAGTGGCGTTTGACTTTGTCAATCAATCCATGGACGCCAACCAATACCATTGGGACTTTGGCGACGGCCACGTGAGCACTCAGGAAAATCCCTTCCACGTATTTAGCTCGGCCGGCACATACACCGTCACATTGGCGGCGACCGATACCATCACCGGCTGTACCGATACTGTCTCCCACGATGTCCTGATAAGACACGGGACACCGGTCAAAGCCAACGATGTGACGATGTGCGTGGGGGATACGGCCACGTTGTCCGTGGAAGACATCAATTTGACCTTTACGTACAGCTGGTCGCCGGCCACGTATCTGACAATGCCCAATGCAGGGATCACGGGGGCTTTCCCGCCTGCGACCATGCAATACGTTGTCTCGGCGGATGACGGTTCCGGCTGCATCGGTACGGACACCGCGACGGTCTTCGTCGTGGAGCCGCTGCCTAATATCACATTTGACACGACAGTCTTTGCCGGTACCACTGTGACGCTGCCCGTGACATACAGTCCGCCCTATGTATTTTCGTGGGATCCGGAAAGTGGCTTGAGTTGCCTGGTGTGCTCCAATCCTACTGTCACACCGGAGGACGACATTACCTACCATCTGACGATTTCTGACGATGCGGGATGTTTTACCAGTTCGGGTATATTTGTGATTCGTGTATTTCCGGAAAATGTAGAGATACCGAATGCCTTTACGCCCAATCACGATGGCGTCAATGACTTTTTCAATGTGGTGCTCTCCGATGATGTGGCACCGCTGCTGGATGTGACCGGCTTCCGGATATACGATCGCTGGGGCCAAAAGGTCTATGACAACGACACGCCTGACACGGGCTGGGACGGCAAGTTCAAAGGCAAGGATATGCCTTCTGACACTTATGTTTATATAGTTGAGGTGACTTTCTTGAACGGCAAGCAAAAAACACTCAAAGGCGAGGTCACGTTGATACGCTAACGGACTATCTCCTAGCGGACAAAAAAGGAAGAACGGGCGTTCTTCCTTTTTTTGTCCGGGCAAGACGACCGGATTGTGTAGTTTTGCGCGCTATGAGAAACCGCTTCAACAACATCACATCCAAGGAGTGGCTACCGTTCCAAAAGTCCTGGTTTTTTCATCAGAGTGACGAGGCCCTGTATCGCTCCAATCTCCGGTTTTTCATGCGGCTGGACGGCAGCTTGCCCAAGCATGTCTTGTATTGGGGAGATCCGGAAGGCCTAAAACAGATGCGAAGGGTATGCCGTGAGCTAGGCATTACGCTGCACGGCCCAAAAGCACGACACGTGCCGGCGCTCCAGTTTATATTTCTCGACCTGAGGCAAATGCTGGACACGGCATCGGTCACGGCTTACCGACGGCTCAAAGACGAGGTCGTGGGCATCCTGGAAAGACATTATGCACAGTTGATAGACCGGCGATTCCTGGCGGTGGCACACCGCAATCTCATATCACGCGGGCGCTACCTGCCCTTTGCCTGGGATCTGAGCCAAACGCTGGCGACCGGCCTGAGCCGGAAGGACGAAAAAATAGGCTGCTATCCGGACGGGCGGCTGCCCAGCCGCGGTCGAATGCCGTTTGTGGTGAGCAACTATTACCTGTCTTATTTTCGCAAAGACGAAGAGAGTACCGGGCGTTTCCGGATGGATGCGACCGGCTACCTGGGCCACGAGGCGCCACCGGCGCACTTCAAACCGGACAAAAACTATCTCATCCTGCGCCCCAAACGGCGCGGGCAGGATGAGATACTACACCCGGCCAAATTTCCGGAAGAGATCGCACGCTATTTTATTGAAAAGTTTTCCCTGCCGGGAGATAATATTTTTGACCCGATGTCGGGGACCTGCTCCACACAGTTGGCAGCGCTGCAAACCGGACGCAATGGGTACGGTACCGAACTAAGCGACTTTTTTCTCAAGATCGGGCGCAAGCGGCTGAGCGATTTTCCCAAGGGGGACAATGTGACGTACCGGGTGATCCGGAAAGATGCGCGCAAAATCACCAAACGGGACTTTCCGCCGATAGACTATGTCTTCACCTCGCCGCCCTATTGGGACATGCTCAATATGAAAGGAGCGGAGAATCAGGCCGCGCGCAAGGCACGGGGCCTGCAGCTCAACTACTCCGACGACCGGAATGACTTGGGCAATATTGCGGACTACGAGACTTTTGTCCGGGAGCTTCGAGATATTTACTTCCGGCTGTGGCGCTATATGAAGCCAGGTGCACATCTTACCATCATCGTAAAAAATATCAAGAAAAAAGGCAAGCGCTACCCACTTGCTTTTGATCTGGCCCGGCAATTGGCGCCGCGCTTTTATCTGTTGCCGGAGTTTTTCTGGTTGCAAGACGATCAGCGGCTCGCCCCGTACGGCTATGGCTACACCTGGGTGAGCAATACGTTTCATCAATATTGTCTGACTTTTCGAAAGCGGCCGGATGAATAGCGCTCATCGCACGGGACGGACGCCCCAGAACTTGAGCAGCAAAAAACCAAACAGCGCGCCACCGACGTGCGCAAAATGTGCCACACCGGGCTGCAAACCCTGCAAGCCAAGGTACAGCTCCAAGCCGGCATAAAGCATCACAAAATATTTGGCTTGCATGGCCACCGGTGGAAACAACAGCATCAGCCGGACGGTGGGATATAAGGTGCCGAAGCCGGCCAGGATACCAAAGACGGCTCCTGAGGCGCCCAGCACGGGGACATTGATGGGCACCGGCGCGTGATACACGTGCAGCTCAATATACTTGACCAAAAAAAACAAACCAATAGCGCCCAAACCCGACAGAAAGTAAAAAATGAAAAAACGCTGTGATCCCAGCCTTTCTTCCAGCGGGGGACCCAAGATGGCCAAGGCGTACATATTGAAAAAAATGTGGGCCACATTGCCGTGCATAAACATGTGGGTCACCAGTTGATAGGGTCTGAAATACGGGGATTCCGGATAATAGGCGGCCAACCTGGCGGCAAAAATGCCCGAGCCACCCATCATCATAATCAGAAAGATCAGGACATTGATCATCAAAATATTTCGAACAACCGGCGTCAGTGGCATGTCAGTAGTTTATGTAGCATTCAATAATAGAGGGGCTTCCGATGGCAGCGAGATATTGATGCGCAGGCCGCCGTCCGGACTCATTGGAAAAGCCTTAATGACGCCGCCCATTTTCTCCACTAGGTCATGACACACGGTCAAGCCCAGGCCTACCCCTTCCTTGGCCGGCAAACGACCGGTCCTGTAAAAAGGCAAAAACAACTTGTCTTCATCCGCTTCGTCAATTCCGATGCCCCGGTCTTGCACCCGTATCACATAACCGTCTTCGTGCGATGCAAAATGCACCGAAATGACCGGCTCGCCGGGCGAGAATCGCAGCGCATTGCGCACCAGCTCTGTCAGGATAATCTTCAAAAGCCGGTACCCAAAGGGCATTTCTTCTACCTCAGACACAAAATCAAGGCGTGCTGCCACCGCCCGGATCTCCTCTGCCATATCCAAGTTTATCAGTTCCCACAAATCAGCGGGACGGAATTGGCCGCCGGCCGATTGCCGGATTACCGATGCATAGCGAGCCATGTGGTTGATATGGGACTCGAGTGAAGAGATGGTGTGTTGAAGTGATTCCGGTATGGCTGCGCCGCTGTCCCGCAAGAGAAAAATGTCATGGTGAAGGCGCCGGATGTATCTGCCCAGCTCTAGGGCTACATTTTGGGCAAAGAGACTGATTTCTTCATTTTTCTTAATCAGCGCTCTTTGCTTGGTACGCACAAGGGATGCGGACTTGAGCAGTTCGGCCTGTAGTTGGTTTTCGCGCGTCAGGGCCTGAATTTCTTTTTCTTTGGCAGCGATGATATAGTCTATCTCCGTTTTGGTGATGCGATTGGTGATGCTGCGCTTTTCCAGCTTTTCTCTTTTTACGGTAATTTTCTTATATACATTGACGGCGGCTTTGGTGTCCTGATTTTTTTCGTAAGCACGTGCCAGGATAGACAAGGCATTCAATTCTGTTGTATCATCTTTGAATTTCAGGGCCAGGCGGATGGCTTTTTTGGCGAAGGTGATGGTGTCTTTGTATGCTTTATTGGCGAATGCAAACTTTGCCTTTACGTAGTAGAGGATTTGCTGGCCGTTGAATGGAGGCGTATTCAGGAGATCTTCATCAAAAGACTTGAGATGTGTGGGGAGTGCGTCCAAGCTATTGGATTCCACGAGGCAGCGGGCGATTTGGCAAAATGCCAGGCGCTCGAGCAGTTGGTGGCCGGTCTGTCGGGCGATGGCCTCCACATCGGCGAAATAAGCGATGGCTTTATTCCATTTGCGCAATTTCAGGTAAAGGTTTCCGATATTGTTGAGCAAGGTGGCCCTTCTTTCGGGGCGGATGGAGCGGTCATATTCTTTCAAAATTGCCTTGTAGCGGCGGAGCGCTTCCGGATAGTTTTGGATCTGGGCATAAATAGTAGCAATATTCGTTTCAATCTTGCGAGACAAGACCTGGTATGCGATTGACTTACTGATTTGCAAAGCCTGCAAAAACATGGGCAGGGCTTCTTTTTGGCTGCCCCGGGCGGCGTGGATAATGGCCTTGTAGTTGAGCGCTTGGGCAAAGTAAAATACTTGTGCTTCCGGATGGACGCGCTCCAGGAGCCGGTCCACACTTTTTTCCATCCGGGTATAGTCCTGCATGCTCAACAAGATGCGCGACTTGGTGAGCCAAACATCCAGCTCGACCGTGCGTTTGCGAAAATCCGGCAATTGATCCAGCAAAGACTCCGCCGTGTCTATCAAATCCAGGGCCTTTTCAAATTGATTTCGGATGCGGGCGATGATAGCCAGATCCATCAATGCCCACACCTTGCCCGCATCAAAGTCACTGTCACGGCTGTCTAGTAATGCTTGAAAAAAATAATCATCTGCACGGTCCACATCTCCATACCAACGGTGGATACGTCCTTTGAGCAACAATACTTCCACCTCTTCCTGGACCGGCAGCGCTCCCCGGGGCAAAAGTGCAAGCATATCCGTCAACTCCTCCTCCGTAAAGCGCTCTCCGGACAGCTCTCTTTCCGCTAAAAGCATCTTGACATCCCACAGGCGACGCTGGGTCTCCTTGTCCACACGCACGAGGAGCGCACGCGCCTTGTCGTATTCGCACTTATGGCATAGCGCATCTATGGTATCCAGCAACAATCTGTCGTCTTCCAGGCGTACACCCATGTCAAAACATTCTGTCCAGTTCTTCTATCAATCCGAAGATCACTTGTAAATCTCTGTAAAATTTTTCAATCTGCTCATATGTCATGCGTGTAAAAATATAACCGGGCTCCAGCAAGTCCTTTTCGAATGGCAACAAGGCACGCGCCCCCGTATTCGTTATCAGGATGGCCGGTTTGTGTCCCATCTTCTCGGCAAAATGGAAAATGCGCCGGCTCAACGCTGCGGACACTTTCATGGACACCGGCGCCCGGCGGGCCCGGTATACCGTGAAATACTTATCAAAGTCCGGCTCATCCGTTACCGTCACCGGTTCGGCCCCTTGCAAGTGAAAACGCTTAATGGCCCGGGTCATAGCAGCCCGGGCATCTTTGGGGACGATAAAGATGAGACTGCGTTCGCGCTGTGGTTTTTTTTCGTCGGCCGGGGGGATCTCCCGGGAGGATGTGCTGCCCGCAGCGTCCTGCATCTGTCGTTGACGCCGTGCTTCCAGCGCTTTGAGCGCACCAAATTCAGCTTTGAGAAAAATACCCGAAGCTACCGGCCGCATACCGGCCTGTGGCCCTGCAAACTCAGCTACCCGCACTTCGCAAAATTCAAATGATACATCACCAATAATGCCGCTGATATAGTCCTCCGCCTCGTAATAATCTGCCTTAGTGACAAAGAGCCCGGACTTGATAAAATCAGACTTTGGAATGCCGCGATCCGGATCGTAGTGCAGCGTACCGAAGCTGACCTTGTCATCAATATGATCCAATATCAAATTGACGATGTCCGGTTTAAAGCGCTTGATATATTGCTGGTACTTTGCACCTGCCCATACGAAGTACATCATACCGGGGAAGGCAAATATAACTAGCCCAAAAAGACCTCCTACCCGCACCATCAGATATGCTGACACCGCCAACAATACACCTATTGCCACCATACTACCTAACAGCCGCCGTCGCTCCCGCTCCTTACGGTACAGCTCGGGATAGATCGTGTGGTTGAAATAGTCCTGAAACGATTCTTGCATATTGCAAAGAAACGAAATATAATGATGTGTTGTGCATCCGACATGGGAAATGGGGCGGTGGTTATGGGGAGGAATTGAAGAACCGAAGAATCGAGAAAGCGCCAAGCCGGCCAAGGGGTGGGTGCCCCGTTGACCCTTTACCGTCTCCATGGTCCGGCACTCCAACGATGGGCTGGTTTTTGTTGGGGCGAAATGCATTTCGCCCCAACATTCTACACATCCGAAGGATGTGTACCCATTGACCCTTTACCATGGGCCGTGGACCGTGTATATTATGCGACAAATTTGGTACCTTGTGCTAAAATCAGATTCCATGAAAGAAAGCGCCAAATACCTGCTCATCGCCGCCCTGACCTTTGTGACCGGATATATTTTTCTGCGCGCCGCCTATGACAAGGCAGCGTCCATTCCTTTTTTGCAGGAGATTGTCCTGATTGTCTTGGGCACCATCGCCACCATCGCCATCACGGCTGCCTTGCTGAACAAACAAAGCGAAGTGGAGCTCGAAAAGGAGCAGCGTGTCAAGATATTCGACCTGAAATCCAAGCTCTACTTCGAGTTGATGGATACCATCCAGCAAGTCATGACAGACGGCACCATATCCGAAAGCGGATGGATCAAACTGGAGCTGCTCACCCACAAGATCTCCACACTCGCCAACCGCGATGTCCTGGTAGAATACTCCAAGCTGCTAAATGTCGTCCGGGATATTACCAAGGATGACCACATCACTCCCGCGGAGTCCGATAAGCTGTCCCGTGCCCTGTCCGGGCTGTGTGGCCAGATCCGCTACGATCTGATCAATCGAGATGACCATTACAGTGCCGAAATCCAGCAGCTCATCCGCAATAACATTGACGAATACTTTATCAATGAACCGGAGTCCTGAGAAGGAACTCCCTGCCATCCTATGCTGCGGCGCTGCCGGCGCCGCAGCGCGCACACAAAAAAACGGCGCACCGTCACCGGTGCGCCGTCACAGTTTTCCCTGAGGGCATGGCTCAAAAGTGCCATTTGCGTAGTTTGATTTGCTTAGTCGTGCCATCCGGCAATGTGAGTGTCCCCCAAGGATCGCAAGTGCCGTCTCCATAGTCCAGCGTGGCGGTTTCTCCGTTTTTGGTGATCTCACGCACCCCGCTTTCCACATACGGACAGGTAAAGCGCTTGTGCAGCGGCGTGGTGATCACGGAGCTGAAGCTATCACCGTTTTTGCGCACCACATTCCGGCTGCCCTCGATATCATACTCATCATCCAGCCGCATCCAAGGTGTGTCATAGCCGGCAGTCCACGTCAAAGTGTGCGTGGTCTCCCAGGAGCGGAAGCTGCCGTCCGGATACGTGATCTTGGCACCGGTAGTCGTGCGGGTAAAGGAGGGCTGTCCTTGGGCATTCGGCCCATTGTTTGTCCAGGTACGCGTGCCCTCGATCGCCAAACTGTCCACGTGGTAGTCCACCAAGGTAATCGTGCGCGTCGCACCCGGGTTGGTGGGCTTATCGGATACATTTATGATGATTTTGCCGCTTCGCCAATGACCGTCGGGCGCCGTACATCCGTCGCCAAAGTCAATCGTGATCGTCACCGGAAAAGTACCTTGCGGCTGATCCGCGGTTACTGTCGGGCAGTCACCGGATAGCGGGCCTCCCGCCACAAACTGCACCAGCATTTCATCCGATTGCATATCCACCTCTGCCATCACGGCCTCCTCGTCCGTAACATCCACGGCCATGGATTCGGCCTGGTCCATTGTCAGCGGCTCGGGTTGCGGTTCGTTGTTTTTGTCTTTCTTACAAGAGGTAAAGGTCAAGGCGCCCAAAAAGGCCAGTGCCAGGAAAAACAGTATTCTCTTCATTTTTGCAGTTTTTTTGTGAAAAAGATTTCGCCGTGACCGGCGATGGGTTTCGGGATTTCGCGTCATCCTTTGGCATTAGGATAACAATTTTGGCAGGAAGTTTAACGGAAGACAATGATTTTTCTCATCCGCGGAGGGGAGGCAACGTACAGG
>JALVEF010000296.1 GCA_027031185.1 Saprospiraceae bacterium | reverse complement strand
AAGACATCTGGTTGTTTTCCATAGGATCTACCAGCGCGCCGGACGGGTCTTGGGCGCCGCCGGCATAGTTGCAGTTGGACCAAACCAGGCCGAAATTATAGTCCGGGGGGGTGTCACAGATCTTGTCGGCGGCCACGGTACAATTGGAGCCGTCCTGCTTTTCGGTTTGGGGGCCGTTGGGCGAGTTGAAGGGAGCCACGGGCCATCCGGCGGAGTTTTCGTCAAAAGGTGCGCCTTCCCAACCATAAAAGGTATGCTCCAAAGAGAAGAAGTGCCCCATCTCATGAGAGAGTGTATTGGTCGTGCCGGACACTTCGCCCTTGATGACGACGATCCAGTCACCCTGGCTGTCGTAGTAGCCCAGTACAGTACCAATGCCGCCACTGCCGGAGCCGATATTGTTGACGACAAAGACATTGACCGCATTGTTGTTGGCGAGTTTGAGTGCGAGCATCTGGTTGTGTGCGATGGAGCTGGTACGGGGACTGTTATAGATGGCATCGCTGTTTTTGTAGCTAAAGGATGCATCCTTGATGTAAAAGCGGAAGTCGGTATCCGCATAGTCTTCGTTGAGCGTACACATTTGTTTGAGTACGTCAAATTCGCTGACGCGGCCGGTGCCGTCCGATTTGGCGATGAGATGAAATTTGACTGGGATGTATTTGAGATCGCCGGCCCGCTGCCAGGCTATCTGATTATACATTTCCCGGCTGGCCAGGATGCGTTTGTCCGATTCAGGGGAAGGCATGTTGCCACATGTGCCGCGCACCTGTGCACGCACGGTGAGCACTGAAAACGCCAGAAGAGCGAGAATCACTACTTTTTTCATGAGTGTACTGTATTTTGGGCGCAATATACGGCAAATCATCAGACCGTAGGAGGATTGATGCGTCTCCCGTCCGGATGGCGTCACATTATTCAATGCGGTCCAAATGGTAGGTGTGACCGGATGTCCGAAAGCCGAAGACGCCTTTCGCCTTATTGTAGTAAACGATGCGCCCGTTCATTTCGTCCGTCGCGTAGGCATTATCGAAGCTGACCCCGTTGAGCGTGACCGTGCCCACTTCGGTCATCGGAGTAGTAATGTTAAACTCGCGCTCCTCGTAGTCTCCACTAAACCGCACATCGGTGACCAACTCGCCGTCTCCAATTGCATCCGTACCGGAGACGTGGAGGGTGAGTTTGTCATAAAAACTCTCTTGCTCCGGCCGGAGATTCCAGGTGGACAGTCGCACACTGATGGCGAAAGCCGGCTGTCCGGACAAGAAGTCGGCGGCCAGTGCTTCGCCTTCAAAGTACTGATAGGAGGACTTTCCGTCATACTTCAGTTCGGAGCAAGTTTTGTACACGGTGATTTTGGTCTTTTCCGGCTGAATAGGCTTGACAGCCTTCAGGCGGACCTCGTGACCGGACTCATCTTTGAATACCAGCGTCGGTTGGCCGGAATACGGAAAAAAGGCCTTGCTTGTCTGGGAGAGCGGCATCTCCCCTATTTTCTCATCCGGTGGACAGTCTTTCTTGCAGGACGGCGCGGCCAGTACCATGGAAATCACAAAAAGCGAAATTAGTTGTCTCATGTTTTTTCCCAAAAATAGGCGTTTTTTTGTCAATTGAAAGACTTCAAGTGGCTTTCAGTGTGTGAATAAAACGTTATTCCCGGGAGATAGCATTTTATTGAGTGAGTTTTCCCACCCTTCGGGCGGGAGCGGTTGGGCCGGAGGACAGGCCGGGGATGCAGGCCCGAAACACATCGGCACGGCGCTTGTAATAAACTTTGTATACTCGTTACGAACAGGTTTGGGACTTGGGAATATCGAACACCGATTAACGAATGAAGATTTGAGAAGTGGGCACTTCGACTTCGCACTTCGACAGGCTCAGTGCAGCGCTCAGTGACCACGGTTCGACTAGCTCAGGGATTCCTTCTAAAATCTCAAATCGGTGTTCCTTGTTCGATATTCAATCGTCCCAGAACAAATCGCTTTGAGTATAACTGTTTAGGTCCCCGTTGTTTTTGCGCAAAAAACAGGATCACCCAAACAGTTACTAAACTTTTTGGCCCGGACGGGCGTTACAGTACTGATTGACATCCCGGCAGTGGCCGGCATTCCAATGGGGCTGACTGGTATCGACGGGGAAGTGAGTCGCTTAACCTGCATGTGAGAGCACGAAAGCTCACTCTCTAAAAAATGGCTTTCGACCTTTACATGGCAACTACAACTATGCCATGGCTGCCTAATCTGGATAGATTAGAAAGCCTTTGGGCCTTGCGCTTGACGCCTGCTACACAGCGCAACGCTTATCATCAACCCGCAGGCTGGCAAGCGGGAGGGCTTCGGCCCGCTTGCGAGACGATCCGAAGCTAAGGCATGTGGGCGCCTGTCTCTGAGCTTACCACATGCCCGACAATTCGATCAGAGACTAAACATGTAGATGGTTATGGGACGCTTCCTCCGGACGAGGGTTCGAATCCCTCCAGCTCCACAACGTATTCAATTAAAAATTAAAAGTAGCTGTTTGGGTGCGCCTGTTTTTAGTCCCGTTGCCCAAATCTGAGCGGCGATGTACGGGTGTCGAATTTTACAAAAGCGCCCAGGCAGGGGTTTGAGATTTTTTTACCGAACCATTCTTCCAAATAAAGTAACTGTGAGTCCACATTAATAAATACCCTGCGTGGGAGCGCACCAAATTTTCTTCTGTCCGAATTTTTTATCAATCGAAGCATCGAAGAACCGTCCCGCACTTACTTGCCCATAAAAG
>JALVEF010000295.1 GCA_027031185.1 Saprospiraceae bacterium | reverse complement strand
AATTTGGAAGTACCGATTGGCCTTTTGCCGGCGGGCGCCGGCAAAAGGGGCTTTCTTCTTCCCGGCCTTGTCCTTGGCTTCCGCCAACGGACAGAAGTGGGATTGTCAGGAGTTATTTTGAAAGATTGCCGGCGATAAGCTCGGCCAGGTCCAGGACGGTGACTTTGTCGTTGAGTTCGCGCTCCTTGATGCCGTCTTCGAGCATGGTGATGCAGAATGGGCAGTTGGCGGCGACGATGTCGGCGCCGGTCTCAATGATGTCATCGGTGCGCTCGGTATTGATGCGGCGGTCGCCGGGCTCGTCTTCCTTAAACATTTGTGCGCCACCGGCACCGCAGCACAGGCCGTTGGAACCGCAGCGCTTCATCTCGGCAATATCCCGGCCGAGTTGTTGGATGACGTGGCGGGGGGCTTCATAGATGTCATTGCCCCGGCCGAGGTAGCAAGAGTCGTGATAGGTGATTTTTTTGCCTTTGATCTCACCGTCCGGTGTGATGCGAATTTTGCCGTCGCGGATGAGTTCTTCGAGGAATTGACTGTGATGCACGACTTCAAAATCTCCGCCCAGGTCGGGGTATTCATTTTTGAAGACGTTGAAACAGTGGGGGCAGGTGGTGACGATGCGCTTGAAGGAATAATTTTTTAGGGTCTCAATATTGGTCAGGGCGGACATCTGGAAGAGAAATTCGTTGCCGGCACGTCGGGCCGGGTCGCCGGTGCATTGCTCTTCGTTGCCCAGGATGGCAAAATCCACGTTGGCGGCATTGAGAATTTTGACGAAGGCTTTGGTAACTTTGATGGCGCGTGCATCAAAGCTGCCGGCACAACCGACCCAAAAGAGGATTTCGGGTGATTTGCCTTCGGCGGCGAGTTGGGCCATGGTTTTTACTTCCATAGTGTCAGGATTTAATCCAGTTTTCGCGATCTACATTCATCTGCCAGACGGCGCCCGAGTTTTCGATTGCGTTGAACATGGGCAGCCAATCGGAAGGACCCTGGGACCGCGTAAGGATATCATATCGTCGCAAAGCGACGATAATCTCTACAGGGTTGATATTGACGGGGCAGGCTTCGACACAGGCGTTGCAAGTGGTGCAGGCGTAGATCTCTTCGGCGCTGATGCGGTCGAAAAGCGAAGCCCCGTCGTCAAAGTTTTCCGGAGATAGACGGACTCCCCCGGCGCGTTTGTCGGGAGCGATAAAGTCCGGATTGTTGGATTCGAGTTTTCGGCCGACTTCTTCGGCTCTGTCGCGGACGTCCATCATGATCTTGCGGGGGCTGAGCTTCTTGCCGGTGATGTTGGCCGGGCAGGATGCGGTACAGCGGCCGCATTCGGTGCAGGTGAAGGCGTTGAGGAGATTGATGCGGGTGAGTTGAAAGATGTCTTTGGCCCCAAACTCGGGCAGGTCGTCCATATTGTCGTCCGGTCCGGGTTGGATCTGTCCGAGCATGATTTTGACTTCTCTGGTGACTTCGGGCATGTTGTAGATCTTGCCTTTGGGTACCAAGCGACTGAAATAGACATTGGGAAAAGCCAAAAAGATGTGCAGGTGCTTGGAAATGGGCAGGTAGTTTAGGAAGCCCATGACGACGAGGAAGTGCAGCCACCAGCCGGTACGGCCCACTACTTCCAGGGCGGGATTGGACAGGCCGCCAAAGAGCATGGGCCCAAGCCAGGAGGTCACGGCAAAATGTCCGGTGTGGTGGGCTGCCCCGCGGGCTTGCAATACCATGTCGGCCCCATTCATCATCATAATGCCGATGACGAGGATGGCTTCCAGATAGAGGATGATATTACCGTCCAGCTTGGGCCAGCCGTTCATCTCCGGCTTTTGGAAACGGGGCACTTTGAGCAGGTTGCGGCGTGCCAGGAAGACGAAGGTGGCTACAAAGGCGAGGACGGAAAGAATCTCAATCAGGCTGATGACAAAGGTATAAAAGCCGCCGAGTGCACCGGCGAAGGCCCGGTGTGTGCCGGCCAAGCCGTCCACAAAGGTCTCCAGCAGCTCAATCTGGGTGATGAGAAAAGCGCTATAAATGAAGAAGTGAAACAGGCCGGGGATCCACTTCTTGAACATTTTCTTTTGGCCGAAGGCGATGAGGGCCACGTTGCGCCAGCGGCGCCCCTTGTCGCCGGTGACGGCGACAAACTTCCCTAACTTAATAGTCCGCCAGATACGCCGGTACTGCTTGTAGGCGAGGCCAAATGCGGCCAGGGTGACCAGGGCAAAGATGATGCGCGATATCATGCTTTATGCGTCTTGTTTCGGGGCGACAAGATAGTGTATGTGCGTGTGAAAAAAAAATGATGTGCACCCGCATCCACTTGCTTTTCCAGCCGAGAGCCTTCCAAGTGTTGGGGTCGGTAAGAACGGAGCGATTCAAGGCGTAGTCATTCCGCAAATTTCCTGTACGCACGGGCGTGCGTACAGGAAATTTGTGGAATGGCCGGAAGTATTGTCAGGGTGTTTGTTTGGCTTCGCGGGCCAGCTCGCAGCCGTAATTCTCGAGGAAATAGTGGTCCAGCTCGTCCGCTTTTAAGGGTAGTCGGCCGAGGGCTTTTTTGATTTCATCTTTTTTGTCGGAGAAGATGTCGGACAGGTGGACGCGGTAGGAGAGATAAAGCTGATTGTCGGAGACGCCCAACGCATATCCTTCAAAGAGTGGGTCTTGGGACAGGATCTTTTTCAAAAGCGGCTCAATGTCCTGTTTGGGCAGGCGGTTGATGGGGGATGTGGCGACGAGATAGTCGTCTTGATAGACAAAGATGCGTACATGGGCACTGCCCTGGTGAAACTCCCAGTAGTCGCGACCGGAACGGGCCAGGACCGGGTCCAGCTGCATGGCTTGCAGGGCGTCTTCGACAAACTGGGCAAAGTAGGACATGGGCGGTCGCTCAAAAATGTCTTCGGGGATATCATGGCCGCAATGCGGACAAAACTCACTCCGATCGGTAATGAGGTTGGAACAGGTGTCGCACTTGACGTGAAAGGTGAAGCCGTCGGGGCGGAAGGATTCGAGCTCCTCAATGACGTAGCGGGCCGGGATGCCAAAGCCGACGTTGTCGGCACGAGAAAACTTAAGCGTGGTGACGGCCAGGAGCTTGCCGTCACTGCTGAGCATGGGCCCGCCGCTGTTGCCGGGATTGACGGCTGCATCGGTTTGGATATATTGGCGGCCGTTGAGCATTTGATTGGGTGAGGAGATGATGCCCTCGGTGACGGTATAGGGCATGCCAAACGGAAAGCCGTGGACGTAAATGCGCTGCAGGTTTTGGGCTATGACGTTTTTGTCCAGGGCGATTTCCGGAGCTCCATCGGGCCGGTGCTCACTTTTCAGAAAAGCCAGATCCAGATCCCTGTTGACGAAGACGACATGGGCCAGGTAGCGGTTTTGCTGTTGGTCTTGCAAGGCCACTTTTCTGTCTCCGGCAATGACGTGAAAATTGGTCACATACAAATCTCTGGCAGGTACATAAAAGCCGGTGCCGGATCCGGTGGCCGTCAGTATTTTAAAAATGGCATTGGCATAGTCCGTCATTGCAATGGCTTTTTGGGTTCAGCTCAACTAAATAACCTGGCAAAGAAGCCTTTTTTCTTTGACTTTTCGGTATTTCTTTGATTTTCTTCCTCTGCCAGAAAATCTTCAAAGCTCTGTCTGAGAATGGTGGCCCCTTGCTCCCAGGGCACGCCGGCTGCTTGGGAGAGCGCATCGGTCAACTTATGCCAGAGCGATGTGTCCAGGTTGTAGGTGTACAGGAGATCCTGGAAGAGGAAGCGCAATTGGTAGAAGGCGTTGATGAAGTTTTTTTCTTCGAAATCGGCGGCTATTTTGTGAGCTTCTCCCTGGAGGCGGGTGAGGATCATTTTGTGGGAAGGGCGGTACTTGGTATTGATCAACTTGGTGATGAGATAGAGGTCTTTTTGGATATCTTCGACGGGTGTGGCGTCCAGCTTTTTCAGGAATCGGACACCGTAGCCGAGTTTGTCCTGGAAGGCGGTGTCCTTGTCAAAACGCAGGAAGCGAATTTGCTTTTCGATGGAGGTGCGCAAAACGCCGTTGACATAGACCTGATCCACGATGCAATAAAGCGTGTTAATGATGGTGTCAAACAAATAGCTGTCCCACCGTTTGGCTTCAAAATACCGGATATACCTGAATGCATCGGCCAGCGCCTTTTTGAGACGACGGACGGCCTTGTCCAAATCGGCTTCATCCAGCGGGGTGATGATGGGTTTGCGAAAGCGCGTGGCACCGTATCGCTTGATATACTCGTCGTCCATTTCATCAGCATAGATGCAGGCTTCTTTGATGACAGCGTGGATTTTGTTGGGTTGTGTGAGGTTGAGATGTGTCTGGTATTCAAAGCACAAAACACCACCGTCTTCTTCATGGTATCTAATTTGGGTCAGCGTCAATGGGTAGAAGTTTTGCTCTGCTGCTTTGCGCATCAGGGGTACCTTGTGCTTGTCTGGCAAGCGCAAAAAGGAGGCCTTGATGCGAAATATGTCCTTGTCAAGCGACAAGTTGACAACGGTAGAACCATGAGGATAGACCAGCTCGAAAGGTTGGTGGAGAGCTTTTCCTTTTAGCAGGGCGGGATTGATATAGTCAAGAAGTGCACGGAGCGACTCCATGTAGTCCCCATTGTCAAAAGCGCGCACGGCATCTTTCCACCGTTGCGGATTGATAACGGGTGCATTGGAATAATACAATGGCTTTATGTATGACGGCGTAAGTTCCATATTTCGATGGCAGGCAAAAATCGAACCACTATAAAACTGTGTAACTGTTTGCTTTCCCTTGTTTTTGTCCTACAATGCTCCTTTTTGCGTCTGCCTTTGGTAAAATTTTCTCACGTAGCGCTGCTACGCATCGAAAATTTGATGTACAGAGCGAATCGGTTGCGAGAATTAGTTGTGAGCAAATTTGTTCAAGGTCGAAGTCAAAAGCGCAGCCGTAGCAGCGCTACGGTGAGCATTTTGACGAAGAGATTGGGCAAATTTGCCACAAATAAACTCGTAAACCAGTTTGATCTGTACATACACCTTCGACATCCACAAAAATGCCTATTTTTTTCCAAAAAATAGGAGTACCAAAAAAGCTACAAAGCCCTGTGGCAAAGAAGATAGCGACAGGGCTTTGTTTGGTGTGACGGGCGCAGTACGATTATTGGTCGCCCAGAGCTTTCAGGCGCTGGTCGTATTCCTTGGACTTCTCCAAGTCGTTGAGACGTGCGTAGATCTCCTTGAGCGCGATGAGTGTGTTGCGGTCCTTTGGATTGAGCTTGTCGGCTTTGAGGAAATAGGGGAGGGCTTGTTTGAAGACATCGTCCATTTCCTTTTTGACCTTGTCGTACTTGGCCAGGCCGGCTTTGGACAGGTCTTCGCTCAGCGCCTTGAGATCCTTGGAATAGGCCGCGGCTTTGTTGTAGTATAGCGCACCGAGGCTGTATGTGACTTCGAAGTTTTCGGGTGAAAGCTTGAGGGCGTTTTCGTATGATTGTTTGGCCAGGCTGAGATATTCTTCCGCTTTGTCGGTTTGCTTGGCATTGCGTGCTTCCTGGGACAACTGGTCATAGACGGTGCCGAGCGTGGCGTGCAGGGACAGGTTTTTGGGGTCTGAAGCGATGGCGGTCCGGAGTTTGTCCACCAGTTCGGCAGTGCGTCCCTGTTGGAGGTAGTCGTTGATCTCACTGTACATCAAGGCCTTGTTGGCGGGATACTTTTGGCGGCCTTCGGCAAGGACTTTGCGGGCGGCGACAGTATCTTTTTGGGCCAGATATACTTTGTAAATGCCGTCGTATAGCTCTGGCTTGTCAAATCCGCTATTGCGCAATTCTTTGAACATAGCACCGGCCTTGTCATACATTTTGGCATTGAGGGCAGCCAGGCCGGTGATGTAGAGTTGGTTTTGGTACTGTTCCGGGTCGTCCAGCGGCGATTTCTTTTTGTGCTCTTTGAGCAGTTTGTGGATTTCCAGACCGGTGTTGAAGGCCTTATAGGCGGTGGCAAAATCGCCGTTTTTGTAGGCGCTGATGCCCATATTGGAGATATTGGGCAAGGCTTCGGCCATGCCGTCGAGCGCATCGGACTTTTGGTATTTTTTCTCTGCGGCGTTGTAAGCTTTCAAAAAAGCCTCGTATGCCACCTGGGCGGCACCGGGTGCCGGATCTTTGAAATCCGGATTGGTGACGCGTTTTACGGTGACGCCGGTGACGAGGGCATTATAGACCTGTCCTTTGATCAGATTGGTTTTGAACATCTTGCCATACTCGGGATCCTTGGCGGCAAAATCAATGAGCTTTTTGGCGACCAGCAGATCATCAAAGTTCTTGTTTTGGTCCAGGAAGAAGGACGAGAGTTTTTTCTTGGCTACTTTGACGGCCTTTTTGGGGTCGCCCTGCGCGAAAGCTGAGGAGATGAAAAGGACGGTGACTAGTCCTAAAAGCGAGAGTCTTTTCATGTTTTGTTAATTTAGTTAGCAGACCGGCCGAAGGCATTCAAAGCATAGTCCGAACACTGCAATAATACGCAAAAAGGTACATAGGCAGTATAGGCCGGCTGTTAATGATGGTTTAATCAGTGTAACTGTTTAGGTACCCGCTGTTTTTGCGCAAAAACAGCGGGTACCTAAACAGTTACTAATCAGTCTGTCCGTCAGCGGGCGTATCCTGCGGCGCATCGCTGTCTTCACCCTCCCGGTCTTTTACCTTGGATGTGACGGCTACATCGGCGATGCTGTCGCCTTCCTGCAATCTGATAACGCGCACGCCCTGTGTGGCGCGGCCCATGATGCGAATATCACTGACGGCCATGCGGATGGTAATACCGGATTCGCAGCTGATAATGAGCTCGTCCGGCTCTTTGACGGCCTTGATGGCGACCATGGGCCCGGTTTTTTCGGTGATTTTCAGGGATTTGACCCCTTTGCCGCCGCGATTGGTGATGGAGTAGGCGTCCAGGGAAGTGCGTTTGCCGGTGCCCTTTTCGGAAACGACTAGGATGGAGGTCTGTTCGATTTCGTCTTCATTGACACATACCAGCCCGATGACGCGGTCATCGTCGCCATCCAGGGTGATACCACGCACGCCGGCGGCTGTGCGGCCCATTGGCCGGACTTTTTCTTCCAGGAAGTGGATGGCCTTGCCCTTGCGGGTGCCGAGCAGGATATGGCTCCGGCCCGTAGTCAGGCGCGCATCCACCAATTCATCGCCTTCGTTGATGGTGACGGCGATAATGCCGCCGGAGCGAATGCGTGAGAAATTGGAAAGCGGTGTCTTTTTGACACGGCCGCGGCGCGTGGCAAAAATGACGTAGTGACTTTCCATAAATTCGGTGTCCTTGATGTCGCTAATCCTTCTGTAAGCCTTGATCTTGTCGTCTTTGGGCAGCTCGATGATGTTTTGGATGACACGGCCGGAGGTGTTTTTGCCGCCTTCGGGGATGTCGAAGACGCGCAGCCAATGACAAATGCCCCGCTCGGTGAAGAGAAGGAGGTAGTCGTGATTGTTGGCGACAAAGACGTGTTCGATAAAGTCTTCGTGCCGGGTTTTGCTGCCCTTGGCGCCGCGTCCGCCACGGCTCTGTTTGCGGTATTCATCGAGTTTGGTACGCTTGACGTACCCGAGATTGGAGATGGTGATGACGACCTCGTCGTTGGGGATGAGGTCTTCGATGGCGATGTCCCCGTCTTCGTAGCTGATTTGGGTGCGCCGCTCATCGCCATATTCTTCCTTGAGCTCTTCGAGCTCCTTTTTGACGATGTCTTTTTGCAGGCCTTCGTCGGCCAGGATGGACTTGTAGTATTCGATCTTCTTTTTGATCTCCTCGTACTCCTCTTTGACCTTTTCGCGCTCCAGACCGGTCAGTTTTTGGAGCCGCATCTCGAGAATGGCCTTGGCCTGGATTTCGGAGAGTGCAAACTGGCTCATCAATCCTTGCTTGGCATCTTCGACGGTGCGGGAGGCGCGAATCAGTGCGATGATCTCATCAAGGTGATCGAGTGCAATAAGATATCCTTCGAGGATATGGGCGCGCGCTTCGGCTTTGGCCAACTCGTATTTGGTGCGCCGGACGACGACTTCAATGCGGAATTTGATAAACTCCTCGATAATGCGCTTGAGGGGTAGCAGCATGGGGCGGCCATTGACCAGCGCCACGTTGTTGATGCCATAAGACGTCTGCAGCGGAGTCATTTGGAAGAGCTTGCTGAGCACCACGTTGCTTATGGCATCGCGCTTCAATTCGATGATAATAGACAGCCCGTTGCGGTCGGATTCATCGCGAATGTCGGAGATGCCGGTGATTTTGCCGGCGTTGACCAAGTCGGCAATTTTGACAATGAGCTGGGCCTTGTTGACTTGATAGGGGATTTCCGTAATCACGATTCGCTCCTTGCCCGAACCGGTCTCTTCAATTTCGGTTTTGGCACGGACGACGACGCGTCCGCGGCCGGTCTCGTAGGCCTGCCGAATACCGCTCACGCCGCGGATAATGCCGCCGGTAGGGAAGTCCGGTGCCTTGATATGCTGCATCAGCTCATCCAGGCTGATGTCAGGATTGTCAATGGTGGCCGTAATGGCGTCCACGGTTTCGTTGAGATTGTGGGGCAGCATATTGGTCGCCATACCGACAGCGATGCCGGAGGCGCCGTTGACGAGCAAGTTGGGCAGGCGGGTGGGGAGGACGGTGGGCTCTTCGAGAGTGTCGTCGAAGTTGAGACGGAAGTCCACGGTGTCCTTGTCCAGATCGGCCAGCATCTCACCGGCGATTCTGCGGAGCCGAGCTTCGGTATAACGCATCGCCGCCGGGCTGTCGCCGTCCATAGAGCCGAAGTTGCCCTGGCCGTCCACCAACGGATAACGCAGGGACCAGTCCTGTGCCATGCGTACCATCGTATCATAGACAGATGCATCACCATGCGGGTGGTACTTACCGAGTACTTCACCGACAATACGGGCGGATTTTTTATGGGCTTTATTGTAGGTTAGCCCCAACTCCTGCATGCCAAAAAGCACGCGCCGGTGCACCGGCTTGAGCCCATCGCGCACATCAGGCAAAGCCCGCGATACGATGACAGACATAGAGTAGTCAATATAGGCGGACTTTAGCTCGTCTTCTATATTGACATTGATGATTCTCGGATTATCTTGTTGTGATGACGCCATAGGCTAGGTAGTAGTTTTCTCTGAAAAGCGTGTTGTTTGAGCTGTTTTTCACTTCGCCGGAGCGAACCCGCAAAGCTACAAAATTTTACCGTTTTGCAAAACAATTTTGTGGTAAGACAGGAAGAAAAGTTTGCGGCCGTTCCGGCCGCGCGGTCTTTCTGTAGTGGAGCCTGTCCGGCTATCGAATGGATATGGGGCTAGCCGGTCAAAGTGTTGTAAATCAGTGTGTTATATGCCGGCTATTTCTGTGATATTGATAACAAATTACTTCCGGCCTTTTTTTTGAATGCATTCCGGATGACGCTTCTGCCGGAGTATATCCCCCAAATTTTTTTGGACGGGCAGGCGCATTGGTTTGTGCATGTCCGGAATTGTACACAAAGCGTAACTATTTAGGTAATCGCTGTTTTTGCCCAAAAAACAGGAGCACCTAAAAAGTTGCCACAAAACTTACCAAAGATGAAGCAAATCAGCTTTTTGATTTGGGGGAGCATCCTGTTGATGATAATGGCTTCCTGTGGCAAAGATGTCAATGAACCGCTTGCGCCGGATCTGGCGCGCGGCGTGTACTTTATCCATTCGCAGGCGCTGTTTGATGTGCCGTCAGCGGAATGCGGTAGCCGGGATGGTACGCTGTCTGTTCGGGCTATCGAACCGGTGAGTGGTGCACACTGGGAGATGCTGATACGGGACAAAATACCGCCCGGCCACTACAATTTTGCCAATATTTTCAATGTGAGTATGATCTTCCGTGCTTATGACGGGGAGGAATATTATCCAGTTGCGGGTAATTTTGACTTGTATGAATTGTCTGTGCCGGATGGCCGGCTCAAGGCTACTTTTGACTGTGTGTTGAAAAGTAAGCGGGATGGCCATATTCTGCAATTGCGGGACGGACGGGTGTATGTGTACTCCAAGTGATTTGTTGTAACTGTTTAGGTACCCGCTGTTTTTGCGCTAAAATGCCCTTTTTGCCCCTGTTTTTGCAAAAATTTTTCTCACGTAGCGCTGCTACGCATCGAAAATTTAATGT
>JALVEF010000294.1 GCA_027031185.1 Saprospiraceae bacterium | reverse complement strand
GCTGGGAAACAGGTGGCCGTAGTAGTTGATGTGGGTGGTATCATTGGCGAGTCCGGATTGCAGCGCCGTGTACTCGTACCGAAGTCCGCCATTCCATGAGAAGCGCCCCTTTTGACCATCGGCCATTACGTAGGCAGCAGCGATGCGCTCATCATAAGTAAAGTCATTGGTGCGGTCCCAGTTCAAATACCATAGGTCGTTGTCGAGATTAAAATAGCGGAAGTCATTTTCCAAATGGCGATCGGAGTACAGTGCACCGGTTTGGAGCTGCCAACCCGGCCGGAGGGGTAGTTTCCAGTCGGTCTGAAAGCGAAGATTGCCGTCCTTCTGACGGCGGCGGTTTTTGGACTCACCGCTCTCCATCGGGTTTTCGTTGATGTAAGTGGTCTCCCGGATCGCCACACTGTCGGCTTTTGTGCCCTTGTCGTAGGTGACAACGGCACTCCACTTCATCCCCTTGCGGTCAAAGCTTTTGTCAAAGCCGAGTTCGGCCTGCCAGGCTCCGGTGGCCTCATTGTCGCGGGTGTAGCGTTCCCGACTACTGTCGTACATCCTGTCCTGGTCATAGAAGATATAGTGATAGTGTCCGGGCTTTTGGGCATGATGGGGCAAAAAGGTGAAGGAGGAAAAAACCGTCCACTTTTTTGTGGGCATCCAGTCCACACCGGCACGGATGCTGTGGCTGATTTTCAGTTTGTTGCCCCCGGACAGCTGATCCAGAAAATAGGACGTATCCGGAAGGATATTGTGGCGGGACAAGGTCTGGGAGAAATCATGGCGCTTGCGATCGAAGCTGTAACCTGCCTGCCAGTTGAAATGCCGGGTGCGATAATTGGCGGAATAAGAGGCGGACCATTTGTCTGCCGTGCCGGCCATGACATTGAGCGAATAGTTGAAGCCCATGTTGTGCGGCCGTTTGAGAATGATGTTGATGATGCCGGCTTTGCCGGCGGCTTCGTACTTGGCGGAAGGATTGGTGATCACCTCGATCGCTTCAATGTCGGCGGCAGGTATTTTGTCAAGCCGGAGTGAACTGCCGGAACCGGCGATGGCGGATTTGCGGCCGTTGATCAGTATGGCTACATTGCTGCTGCCCCGAAGTTGGACGGTATTATTGGCTTCATCCACAAAGACGGAGGGAATATTGCGAAGGATTTCTTGCGCCGTACTCCCGGCGTTGTTGATGTCCTTGTTGACATTATAGCGCTTGGTGGCCAGGCCAAATTCCGTATCAGAACGATCGGCCACTACCACGACTTCGGATATCTGATTGTTTTCCGGTACAAGTGTAAGCGTCTCGAGCTCCACATGGGGTTGGCCGGCGGTCACTTTTAGCGGTTCAATGACCAACGGCTCCATTCCGGTAAAGTTGATTTCCAGGCGGTAGGTACCATAGGGCACGCTACGAAAGATAAAACGCCCTCCTTCCCGGGTGGTGAAGTGGCGGACGGGTTTTTGACCATGCAGCTTGAACAACAACACATTTGCATAGGCAAGCCCGGAGGGTTCGTCAGTGGCCACCACTTTGCCGAAAATAGTACCCGTATTAGGCTTGGATTTGGGGAAATTTCCGTCCTGCGCCCCGGCACCGGAACGGATGACAAGCAAAAGGACAAAAAGACACAAGAGCTTTTTCATTACTGTTTCGATTCATGCAAAAATGATGCAGGTATTCCGGGGCGGGCTGCAAAGGTAAGCCAATGCCTACAGACAGTCCATTTGATTGGCCAACAAATCAATGCGATAGACCGGATATTTATCATAACCTTTGGCCCACTCTACCAATACGTTACGAATCATATTCCGCTTTAATAGGTTTTGTGCGTACAAGTCCAGCGAATACTGTCCCACAAATGTGACAATGCCGTTTTTCTTGTCAAATTGGCCCAAATTCAGGCGATTGTTCCGCAAGGTAAGCTCCGTACCATCCAAAAAGGTGATAATCAGCCGGCTCCCCCGCTCCAAATAACCGTATGCCTTGCGGGGCTGGTGCGTATGTATCCGGAAGCGGAGATTCAAAAAATATTGCCCCCCCTCAATCAACGTCAGTGAAGCAGCGCAGCGAAGCAACGGCTCATCATCGCCAAATAAAGGGACATGCTCCGGATGATAGACAAAGAACGGCTCTTCTTCCAAATCAATGCGATGTCGCTCCAGCTTTGGATCACTGCCGTCATACGCGCGCCGGCACTCAAAAGGCGGCGGGTGCTTTAAGACCTTGTCTTCGTCATCCGGATAGTAAAACTCATTCGCCGGCGGAAAATAACCGGAATAGACACGCTCCGCGCTTTCCCGATGCAACGCGTCATACTTTCGTTTGAAAGAGAGCCGGTCCAGCTTATCGCGTGCTTCATCCACGGCCACGGTAAGGTCTTCAATCCGCCTGTCCTGGGCTGCGAGTTTTTTTTCGGCCCGGCGCACTTCCCGGCGCCACTTGCGCAACTGCCGCCGGAGCCTGGCCGGACGCCGCTTGTCGGATGTGGCGCCATGCAGATTCTCTTCAAACCACCGGCCGGCCCGTTTCAAGTCCTCCAATTCGACTTGCAATTCGGCCCGTTTCAAGCTAGCCGCATCCAGCGCCGCTGCCGCACTGCGCCATTCTCCCACTGCCTCGGACAGTTCCATCTCTGTGTCACGGATCTCGTCTTGTGCCGGCAGTAATAGCGGCAAACAGACCATCCAGGCCACGGAGGCAATAATCAACTTCTTAAAACCGTGCATACGCATCAGCCACACCATTGGTAACCCGCTGTAACTATTTTGGCA
>JALVEF010000293.1 GCA_027031185.1 Saprospiraceae bacterium | reverse complement strand
ATTTGGAGATTGGCTTGGGTCATTTCTTCGTTGCCAACAAAAGACAGGGATGTCTTGAGCTTGTGGGAGGCATTGTGAATGGCCTTTAGGTCACGGGCCTTCCAGGCAGTACGGATATGGCCAATCTCTTCCGGCAACTCTTCAAGCATCAGGGAGAGCATCGTCTGTTTGGTCTCTTCGTCATCTCCGACTAAACTGTGGAGGTATTCCAGATTGATGAAGCTGCTCATGACTGATTTACTTTTCCGGTAGGTGAATTGAGTTGATGCAAGATTTTTTCATACAGAATGCCGGGGTCAAAGGGCTTGACGATGAAACCATCCAAGCCGTAGCTTTCGGCCTTGTCGGCTTCCTGAATTTGTGCATCGGCGGTCATTGCCAAAATGGGCAGGTCGCGTAGTTTGGGATTGTCGAGCGCGCGGATGGTGGCCGTTGTTTCATATCCGTCCATGACAGGCATTTGTAGATCCATCAGGACGATGTCCATGTCCTCACTGAGTAGGTCTAATGCCTGGCGCCCGTTGGCAGCGATGGATAGCTTGACTTCCGGCCAGCGCTTGGTGAGTAGCTTTTGAGCTACGAACTGATTCATTTTGTTGTCTTCGACGATGAGAATATGGCGGGGTTCTTTGAGAGCCATCTCCCGGTCCGTCTCTGGTGTGTCGGTGCCTGTTTCCATTTGCCCGACGTCCAGGATGAGGTCAAAATAGAAAGTAGATCCTTTGCCTACTTCACTATTGACCCAGATTTTCCCGCCTTGCTGTGTGATGAGTTTTTTGGAGATAGCCAGCCCCAGGCCGGTTCCCTCAAAGATGCGGTCCTTGTAGGAGATGCGGGTAAAGGAGTCAAAGATGGCTTCCTGCTTTTCTTTGGGGATGCCGATGCCCGTGTCCTGCACGGCAAATTGGATGAGGACGGAGTCACCGGTGCGTCCCAAGAGGTTGGCGGCGATTTTGACAAAACCGGAGTCGGTAAACTTGATGGCATTTCCGGCGATGTTGTATAAGACCTGATTGAGCCGGAGCTTGTCACCAATGAGGATCCGGGGCAGTTCGGGGTCAATGTGCAATTTGACTTCCAGCCCTTTTTCCTGTGCCTTAATGCTCAGGTTGCGCACCAGATTATGCAATAGGTCGTAGAGATCAAAGTTTTTGTTGTCAAATTTGAGCTGTCCGCTCTTGATGGAAGACAGGTCGAGAATGTCGTTGAGGATGCCGAGCAACTGCTCGGAGGAGAGTTGGATGGAACGGAGGTAGTCGCGCTGTTCGTCGGTGAGTTTAGTCTCCAGCAGCAAATTACTCAGACCGATGATGGCGTTCATCGGGGTACGCATTTCGTGGCTGATAGCGGCGATAAATTGTTCTTTGAGTTGGTTGGATTCTTGCTCAAGCTGGCGGGTGCGCTGCAGCTCTTCGGCCATTTTGCGGTCGGTGACGTCGCGCAAGATGCCGGTGTACAAGTCCGATTCGTCTGAGAAATACACGACGGAAAGGAGACAATTGCGAACGGATCCGTCGGGACGGATGATCTCTACTTCGCGATTTTTTATGGGTTTTCGGTAGCCGATGTCCACCAGGATGTCTGCGTCATCGCTTTTGAAGAGTTGGTGGATATTGAAGTCTTTTTCTTCTTGTAATCCGAAAATTTTCAGGCCGGCAGAGTTGCTCTCTTTGAGATAGCCGGTGATGGTGCTCATATAGATACCGTCACTGGCATTGGCGAAGATGTCGAGATATTTTTGGTGTGTTTCGCGATAGACTTCATCGGCCAGGCGCAGTTCGGTAATGTCTTGGACAAAACCGCGTATGGTACCGTCGTTTTGTTTTTTTTCCGGGGTTAGGATTTTGAGAAAAAAGTATTTGGGGTTGCGGCTCAAGTCCTTTTTGGGGGCAAGTGAAATTTGGATTTCGGTGGTCGTCTGGCCGGATTCCCTGCAGTTTTGGATTTCATTGCGTATCCTGTCACGGAGGACGTCCAGTGCATCCTCGCGCAATTGCAAGAACCCGTGCAGGCCGGTAAGATCCGGGAAGCTTAGGACGCCGGTAGCTGTCTCATATTCCCAGGGGGCCACCAAGGCGTCAGCGATCCAGGATTTGATGCGGGCTTCGCGACGGCAGACCGGGATGGCCACGGCCATTTTGGCCCGGAAGTTTTCTGAAAAATTAGCGGACTTAAACAAAACATCGCGCGCTCCGGCTTCGATGGCCGCCGCAATTTGTTCTTGCTGATGCAGGGCTATCACAGCGATGAGGTAGGCCCCGGTGCGTCCGGCCAAATCGGCGATCAGGTCGCGTGCAGCCGGATCCAGGGCATCGTCAATGCCGGCGAGTAGAATGTCTATATGGTCAAGGACCTCGCCCGGGTGGTGGATACGTTGGGGTTTGACAGGAATAGGGGCATCCAGGTCCCTGAGTAGTAGATCCAACAGTCGGGCGTCCTGCGGGTCCGGCTCGTAATATGCGATGGATATGTGTTCGTGTTTTTTCATGGTGCGTGGCACTATACTACCGAAAATAGTACCAAAGTCGGAGGTGCGCAAGTGTGGCCCACGGGAAATTAGTAAATTACGAGTATAATGCCAAGGTAACTGTTTAGGTACCCGCTGTTTTTGCGCTAAAATGGCCTTTTTGCCCCTGTTTTTGCCTTGTAACTGCTTGAGCACCCCTTGTTTTTGCGCTAAAATGGCCTTTTCGCGCCTGTCTTTGGTAAAATTTTCTCATGTAGCGGTGCTACACATCGAAAATTTTACCTTCGACATCCACGAAAATGCC
>JALVEF010000292.1 GCA_027031185.1 Saprospiraceae bacterium | reverse complement strand
CCATATTTTTAATTTTTCATTTTTAATTTTTCATTGAAAAAGTCGGCCCCTGCCGGAGCAAAGGGCCAACTCTCTCTAATAAGGGCAATCTTACCGGCACAACGCTCCGGGGTACTGAGATGCTGCCTGAATGGGGGATAACTGTTTAGGTGCCGCTGTTTTTGCGCTAAAAACAGGAGCGCCTAAACAGTTACGCATAGGGAAATATTGCAGTTTTTGGGTATAATTTGATTTTATTGCTACCTTTGGAGGGCAAATTGTTATTGCAAACTATGGTCAAGCGTCAGCATTCGGGAGGGTCACAAATCGCACGTGCCGGTTTTGTCGTCGTGCTTATCGGTATCCTGATTTATGGCTTCCGGAATTGGGCCCCGTATCGCCAGAATCCGGACGACCTACTGCTGCCCACCACCAAACGGGGCAAAATTGTCAAGCATCACTATTACACGCTTTCTTACAGCGAAGACGATGAGCTGGCCGAATGGGTCACCTACCGACTGACTGTTGAGCGACTCAAGAGGCGCCATGCCAAGCGCACCAATTGGTTTGAAGAAGATCCGTATGTCTCCACTGGCTCGGCAGCGTATGCCGACTACAAGGGATCCGGATATGATAAAGGCCATCTCGTGCCCGCTGCCGATATGGCTTTCGATAAAACCGCTATGGAGGAGACGTTTTTTATGTCCAATATCAGCCCCCAGGTGCACAACTTCAACGGCGGTATCTGGCGGGAATTAGAAGAGCTCACCCGTGACTGGGCAAAAATGAACAAGGAACTGTATATCGTCACCGGACCGGTGTTTAAAGATAACAAGGGCACCATAGGCCGAAAAAGCAAGGTCACGGTGCCTGGCTACTTTTACAAGGTCATTCTGGATTTGGAAGGGCCGGAGAAAAAGGCCATTGGCTTTGTGATACCAAACGAAGTCTCGACGCGCCCGCTTTCGGACTACGTCCGGACCGTGGATGCCGTAGAAGCACTCACCGGCATTGATTTCTTCCCGACGCTGGATGATGCCTTGGAAGATAGTCTGGAGTCGCATGTCAATAACAGACAATGGCCGTTGAAAAACTCGCTTTATCGCACGCGCATCCAACAGTGGAATTTGCGCTGACCGGCATATTCTCCGGCGTCGGACTAGCTTCCCGTGCAGGCCGGAATTTTTCACACTCAAAATCGGAGGAATGAAAAAAAAGCTACTGTTTCTTGTTTTCTTTGCACTGACGTTGCGTCTGGGTGCGCAACTGCCGGACGGCAGTATAGCTCCCGACTGGACGCTCACCGACATTAATGGCAATACGCATCATCTTTATGCTTACTTGGATTCGGGATACACGGTCTTCCTTGATTTCTCGGCTACCTGGTGTGGACCGTGTTGGAGTTACCACAACTCCGGCGCATTGGAAGGACTGTATAATCAGTATGGCCCCGGTGGCACCAATGAAGTCCGGGTCTTCTTCATTGAGGGCGATCCGACTACCGGCATTGACTGTCTGTACGGCCAACCGACCTGTCCATCTTCCCAAGGCAACTGGGTGGACGGCACGCCCTATCCAATCATCAATGATGCTTCGCAGAATGGGCCTTACAATATCAATTACTTTCCCACAATCTATGGCATTTGCCCTGACTACATTTTGGAAGAAGTCGGCCAGCAGAGTACGGCCGGTCTGTACGCCTGGATGCAAAACAACTGTGCCACGGCGTCCAGCCTGACCATCACCGTCAATAGCGTGCAAAATGCCTCCTGCTACGGATTCCAGGACGGCGCCATTGATATCAGCGTGTCGGGTGGATCAGGCAGCTATTCGTTCAACTGGTCGTCGGGCCAGACGACAGAGGACATCGCCGGCGTTCCAGCCGGCACTTATTTCGTCACCGTGACCGACAATCAGATGGGAATGACCGCAGTTTCTGACCCCATCACCGTGGGAGAACCTTCTGAATTGGTACTGACCCAAGACACGTATCAGCCGGTCTCCTGTGCCGGTAATGACGGGGCGGTGGCTTATTCTGTCAGTGGGGGTACGCCATCCTACTTTTACAATTGGAGTACCGGGGATATCACCCCGGGATTGACAGGCTTGGCGCCCGGTACGTATTCACTCACAGTTACCGATGCCAATGGATGTAGTGCCACCGATATCGTGGTGTTCGCCGATCCCGATGTACCCATGGCCGTTGTCAACCAGAATCCCGACCCCATCACATGCGCATCGGCCACCACGACCGTAGATGGAAGCGGCTCATCTCAAGGGCCGGATATTAGCTACCAGTGGACAACTACAAACGGCATAATTGTCTCCGGAGCCAATACCCCTATTGCCGTTGTAGCCAGTGACGGCACTTATACCCTGACGGTTGTCAATACTACCAACGGCTGTTCGGCTTCGGCTTCTGTCACCGTGGAAAGTGATATGGCCACACCTTCGGTATCTGCTACCGGTGGCACGTTGACGTGCGCCAACCAAAGTGTTACTTTGATGGCTACATCGGATGTGCCCAATGCCTTCTATTTCTGGACCGGGCCAAACGGATATACCTCCCAGGAACAGAATCCCGTCGTCTCAACACCCGGACAGTACACGGTCGTTGTCACTGATCCGGCCAACGGCTGTACCAGCGCCACCAGCGTTATGGTAGATCAAGATGATACACCGCCTACACTCAGCATCGCCGCTTCCGGTATGCTGACCTGTGGCAATCCGACGGTCACGCTGACGGCCACCACATCCGCTTCTAATCCCCAGTACATGTGGTCCGGCCCGAACAACTTCTCCTCCAACGAAAATCCGGTAACGGTCTCCCTGGAAGGCACTTACTTCCTGACCATCGTGGATCAGGCCAATCAGTGCAGTGCATCCGCCCAGGTGGATGTGGCAGCAGATCAGGCTTTACCTGATATCTCGGCCACAGCCTCCGGTGCTATTACCTGTGCCAGTTCGACCGTAGCCTTGACTGCTACTTCAGCGGCATCTGGTGCTACCTTCTCGTGGTCCGGACCCGGCTCATTTAGTGCCACGGGGGCCTCGGTAGTGGTAAATCTGCCGGGCACTTATGTAGTCTTGGTGACGGATCCCGCCAATGGTTGTCAGAATGAAGCCGATGTATTTGTGCCGATAGACACGCTGGCCCCGGATGTCACGGCAACCGCTTCCGGTTCGCTCAACTGTAATACAACCGCGGTGACACTAACCGCCACAGCCAATGCCAATAGTGCTACATTTGCCTGGTCCGGCCCCAATGGCTTCACCGCATCCGGTGCTTCGGTTCAAGTCAGTACCGCGGGCACATACAGTGTCACGGCTACCGATACCAACAATGGCTGCACCGGTTCGGCCGATATAACCGTAACATACATGGAGCCCCCGATTGTGAACTGTACCACGGTCAGCAATGTGACTACGGCCGGCGGCTCTGATGGGGTAGGGAGCGCCACGCCATTTGGAGGTGTACCGCCTTATGTGGTGGTCCTGTCCAACGGCATGACTCAAAACGTGGCCAACTCCGGGGATGATGCGGTCTTCTCCGGACTCAGTGCCGGCTCTTATATCGTCACAGTCTATGACAATATCCAATGCTCGGCCACGTGTGCTTTTTCGATCTCCGAGCCAGGCTGTAATCTTACACTCTCCGGTCAGGTAATGGACGAGTCCTGTGCGGACGCCAATGACGGCTCTATTTTTGTGTCACCGGACGGTGCCATCGGGTCGGTGACCTACGTATGGAACAATGGTCTCCAGGGATCCACCATTGACGGCCTGGCAGCCGGCACTTATACGGTGACCGCTACCGATGAATCCGGGTGTACGGCCACGCTGACCTTGACGGTGAATACAACCCAACAAGTCACTCCGTTTTTTGAACCGATTGGTCCGTTCTGTGCGGATGCCGGCCCTGTTGCCTTACCCGACGTCTCGCTCAATGGCATATCCGGTACCTGGAGCGTCAATCCGTTTAACCCGGCCAACGGTTCCCAAGATGTGGTGTTTACACCTGACCCCGGACAGTGCGCTACAACATTCACCATGAGCATCGAAGTCATCCCCTTGCCCACGGTCAGCGCGGGCAGTTACGACACCCTGTGTGTGGATGGTGGCACCATTGATCTGGCCGGCACACCGGCCGGCGGCACTTTCTCCGGGCCTGGTGTCTCAAACAACACTTTCGATCCTACTGTGGCTGGTATAGGTGTTCATCAAATCGTTTACACTTACCAAGCAGCTTCCGGCTGCGCCGGCTCCGACACGACAACACTTGTCGTCCTTGACTGTGGAAGCGGCGACTGCCAGAATCCGCCGACCGTGGATGCCGGCAGTCCCATCACAATCTGTGCCGGTGAAACGGCCCAGTTGTCGGGCTCTTTCGGCGGGGGCGCCACCATGATCACTTGGAGCGGCGGCAATGGTACGTTTGATCCGGATGCCAATACACCCAACGCCTCCTATACGCCGAATCCCAACGAAGTCGCCCAGGGCACTGTCATTCTCGTCATTACCACAGACGATCCGGATGGGAACGGGCCGTGCCTGGCGGCAGTTGATGAAGTGGAAATTACCATCCAGCCTGTGCCCGATGTCAGTGCGGGTAGCTATGACACGCTCTGTGTAGATGATGGAGCCATTGACCTGGCCGGCACGCCGGCCGGCGGCACTTTCTCCGGGCCCGGCGTTTCCAATAACACGTTCAATCCTGCCGTAGCGGGTGTGGGCGTGCACACCATTGCCTACACCTATCAAGGTGCAGCCGGTTGCGCAGCTACGGCTTCGACAATCATCGTCGTTATTGACTGTGGAAGCGGCGACTGCCAGAATCCGCCAACCGTGGATGCCGGCTCCGAACAGTGGGCTTGCGCCAATAATGCCAATTATCCGCTCATGGGTACCATCGGTGGGAGCGCTACCTCGGCGACCTGGTCGGGTGGGGACGGCAGTTATATCCCCGACAATCAATCATTGAATACGGTTTATGTGGCCTCCGCAAGTGAGATCGCCGCCGGCACCATCGTGCTCTATCTCGAGACGAATGACCCGGACGGCAGTGGTCCTTGCCAGGCAGCCATAGACAGTGTCATCTTGCACGTCAATCCGATTCCGGACGTCTATATACCGGACACGATGATTTGCAACAATGACGATCCTATCATACTCACCGGCACACCAGCCGGCGGCACCTTCGCTGGTCCCGGCATCAGCAATAATACATTCGACCCATCGCTGACCGGTACAGGCACATTCACCATCACTTATACCTACATGGCCCCCAATGCGTGCTCCAATACCGACACAGCTTCTATCCAGGTCATTGACTGTACCGGATGCGACAATCCCCCGACTATCTCGCTCGGTACCGACCAGGTGACCTCATGCGGCTTCATACCAGTGCCGTTGACCGCCACTTTGGGAGGTGATGCCACGGAAGTGTACTGGTCCGGTGGTCAGGGTTCCTTTGACCCGAATGCCGATACGACATCGGTAGAATACATACCCACACCCGATGAAGTCGCCGCCGGTATGGTCACACTGACGGCCACCACCAATGACCCGGACGGCAGCGGGCCTTGTCAGGCGGCCAGTGCCAATGTGACGATTGTATTTGAAAGCATTGAGGTGGGGATAGAAGTTTCAGGGCAGCTTTGTTGCACCAATGACACGATCGCGCTATTGGCCACGGCTTCTTGTCCGAACGCCCTTTTTTCGTGGAGTGGACCGGGTGGTGACACCGGCTTGGATTCGATTTTGCATGTCACTTATGTCGGTATTTTCAGCGTGACCGTCTCTTGTCCAAATGGGTGCACGACGACGAAGTCGGTAGAAGTAGAACCTTGTGAGCCCATTTCCGGAGTGGAAGTAAACGTCTCTTATGACACCGGCTTTGGGATGGCCACGGTAGATTCCATCCTGGGCGGTACGGCGCCGTTTACTTTCACCTGGATGCAAAACGGGGATACACTTGCTTCGGGAACAAATCCGAAGATAGAAGACCTGCCAACCGGCGATTATGTAGTGATCGTGACCGATGCCAACGGCTGCGAGTGGGAAGAGCCCTTCCAGGTCATCGTCGGTGTGGATGAGCCGGATTGGGCCGCCGGCCTTGGCCTATACCCCAACCCGACCATGGGCGCTTTCACCGTACGCTTGGCGGATGCGCGTCCGGCACGTATTTCCGTAAGTGATGCCATCGGTCAGCCGGTAGTCGAGGTAAAGACCTCGCAACGGCAGGCCTACTTAGATCTGGTTGATCTTCCGCCCGGTGTCTATATCGTGCGCATTGAAGTCAATCATCAAGCTGTCTATCGCCGGCTGACCGTCGCACGATAGACGGAAAGCATACAGGCTTTTTTACTGCTCGTACAGCGACGGCCACCGCCGTCGCTGTACGTTTTTTTTAATCCCCGTACGTACTTGCCGATGGAGCACGTCAGTAGAGCCGTAGCAGGGCAGCATAGCAATAAAAAAACGTAACTGTTTAGGTGCCCGCTGTTTTTGCGCTAAAAACAGGAGCACCTAAACAGTTACAAAAAAACAGCGGAGAGACCTTTGTCTCGTCCGCTGCCGTAAAATAAACCCCCCAAATTAATTTTCGTCCTTCCGGACGATATCTCATAGTATGCTATAAGGCCTTGGCGCTGGGGGGCTTCGGTCATTGCCAAAGACGCTTACAGAATGGCAAAGGACGTACCAACTTAATCCTTGTGAAATTTCTGCTATGTATAAGCAGCTGCTACTGTGATTTTATGAGACAAAAAAAAATGTAACAAAAAAGCCCGATTCGGAGAATCGGGCTTTTTTACATAGATCAAAAGAGAAATCAGTGTTGCATTACAAATCTATCGCCATCCTTATCCACAAACTCAAAGATGTTGTCATCCAACTGGATAATGGAGACCGAATCTTTGTAAGACTGGCCCAATTGTAGCGGGATATCAATGGCGATTTTGGTCTCGTTGTCATAGAAATTCCAGGTGCCGATGAGCGGTACCGGGGATTCGCCTTGACAGAGATTGCTCCCAAAATTGAAAGTAATGGAAGTGTCAGTAAAGGTGTAGATGTTGTCCAGTTCGCAGGGATCCAAATTACTGGAACCGTTCTTTTCCTTAGTTTTCCAAGGTGCCTGGGTCAGATAGTCTTTGCGGGTTTTCTGAGGCTCGACAGGCTTGTCTTTCTTGCAGGCGGTCAACCCTACCAGGCCCACAACGGCAATCAAAAGAAATCGCTTCATGATGTGTTTAGTTTTTTACGTTTGAGTGAAACGGAACTGTAACATGAGTGTTACCACGAATCCGGTGCATAACGCCCATTTTCGGGCTGATATTGCCGGTTTTTTGGCATTTTGGCGGGTAGCGACCTTTTTACCGGCTATAATGTTTGAAAATGACGGTTATTCACATTAGTTTTGGGCAGTATATTGGATTTTGTATATTTGCGCATTAACGAACACTAGCCATGAGAAAACTACCTTTTGCCTTTCTGCTGCCGGCCCTGCTGTCCATCCTGCTGGGTTTTACCTTTTCCTTAGACCTTGCCAAGGGCCAATTTATTGAATACGGCATTGCCACGGTGTATTCCGACTTGTTTGAAGGACGTACCACGGCAAGTGGGGAGATCTACCAGAGGAACAAAATGACAGCAGCCCACAAAAGCTTGGATTTTGGTACACTGGTTAAGGTCACCCGCCTGGATGACCCGAAAAAAAGCGTGATCGTGCGCATCAATGATCGGGGCGCATTTCCCAAAGGACGTGTCGTGGACCTGTCTTATGCCGCCGCCAAAAAACTGGGCATGCTGGAAGAAGGCACGGCGAATGTCAAATTGGAAATCATCAAGGAACCTAATGCTTCGTTAGCAACCACCGGCGGAGATGTTTCGACCAATACGGGTATGGTGCATCACAATGAATCACCGGTGACAACCCAAAATTCGCCTAAGGCAGAAGAGCAGAGCAAGGCCAAAGAGACTAAGAAAGATAAGGCCAAATCCGCTAAGCAACGAAAGACAAAATCAGCCAGAGAAGTTCCTGCAAAGAACAAAAAATCACCCAAACGTACCAAGGCGAAAATCGTCACCGGCCGCAATTTCAAGGATTTTGACCTCTACAAAGTCATGGTGCTTCGTCCCGAAAAGAAGGGATTCGGCGTCCAGGTAGCCCTGCTGCGCAACTATGACAACGTCTTTAGATTCATCGCCGACTTGCAAGAAAACTTTTTCAAGAATATCCTGTTAAGCATCGAAAACGGGCCGCAGGGCGACCAATACCGCGTGATTCTCGGCCCGTTTGACACCAAGGAGCGTGCCCAGAGCTATCGCAATCACCTGGAAAAGAAAAAGAAGATCAAGGGCTTTGTTCTGGATCTGTCCACGTTGCAAAAGACCCAGCCTTAAGCCCTAAGCGCATGCGCTTAGGGACGCATTTTAGGCGGCAACATCTTGCGGGACGGGTGTCCGGGCCATGCGGCGAATGTCCGACTCGTTGCGCCCGAGCAATTCGGCTACCTGGCGCAGGGTAAAATCGCGCTCGAGTAGTTTTTTGACCAAAATGTGCTGTTGGATTTCCATGCCCTGATACAGGCCTTCTTCAAACCCCTTTTTGAATAATCGCTGAAATGTCGTCATTTGCCTGGATTTTGAAATGGGAAAAGGGGGCCTTGATCCATCTGCAAAAATGTTGCCGGACAGGCGTATATTTGACCGGCGAACCCAAAAAAGATTCACTATGAAAAGGCTTTTCTATCTCTTCCTGATCTGGCCATTCCTGACAGTCTCCGTTCAAAGTCAAAGTTTGCCTTTTGGAGATGAGTTTGCCCGCTTGCGCGGGCTGGGTACGCGCACCGTATCGTGGACGCTTCCGGCAGGTGTGCAGAGCCGCGGCAGTTTTCCGCAGGCACTACAAGACAGTTTTCAGCAGGCGCTACAGGCCCGCTTGACCGCGCTCAATGTAAAAGGTCTTTCGGCGGCAGTACTGTCCGAGGATGGCGCGATCTGGACGGGAACGGCCGGCATTTCCCACGTCGGCACGACCATGACGACGGAAATGTATCTGGGCATGGGCAGCATTTCCAAAACGTTTACCTCTGCCTGTCTGCTAAGATTGCAAGAGGAAGGCTTCCTGTCCCTGGATGACACGATCGGCATGTACTTGCCCGATTATCCCAATGTGCCGGGCGATGTCACCATTCGCCAACTACTCAACCACACAAGCGGAATCTTCAATTATACCGATCACCCCAATATTTTGGACAGTGCGCAAGCGGACTTTTCCCGTATTTGGACACCAGACGAAGTGCTCCAACGCTTTGTCTTGGCCCCCTACTTTGCGCCCGGAGCCGGTTGGCATTATTCCAATACCAATTATGTATTGGCCGGCCGGATTATCGAAACTGTGACCGGGCAGAGTTTTCACGAGGCGGTACGTCAGCGGCTGTTGGCGCCCAACGGTCTGGACAGTATTTTTCTGAATCCGCAAGAGCCGGCATCCGGGCCTGTGGCCCACGTATGGACGGAAATAAGTCCCGGCCAGGTATTTGATATGGACGGAGCGGGCCTGACGCCCATATCGGTCTATTCGATGGCCTGGGCCGCGGGAAGTTATTTCACGCGCCCCGAACTGCTCGTGTATTGGATGCAAAAGCTGACGGACGGGGAGATATTATCCGACACCAGTTGGGCACAAATGACAGACTGGGTACCCGCCAATGCCAACATTGACTATGGTCTGGGGCTCATCAAGCTCACCCAACCGGGCGGTGAGCCGGCATACGGTCATTCCGGTTATATCATTTACGCGTCGGAATGTTATCACGACACCAAGACGGGCTTGACAATGGCGATTCAGTCCAATGACGGGCGGGCCACTGATCTCATACCGTTTTTGGAAGATGTGGCAGGTATTTATGATGCTTATATTTCGGCCACCGGCAGGCCGGTACCGGTTTCATCCGGTATTTGCTATCCCAATCCCGCAACGGATGTGCTCCTGCTTCGCGCTCCGGGCGGTAAGCCATTGCGCGCGATGCGGGTGTTCGATGGAGTAGGGCGGGAGGTGCGCTGGTCAGGGCTACCCGGTCATGCCGGCCCGGACGAATGGCGGCTGAATATTAGCGCGTTGCCCGGTGGGGTTTATTCCATTTTGGCGGATTGGGGGGGAGAGACGACCCGTTATCGCTTTGTGAAGCTTGGCCCATCGAGGTAAAGAGTTCATGGCTTAGAGCCGGATAATCGGGGATGA
>JALVEF010000291.1 GCA_027031185.1 Saprospiraceae bacterium | reverse complement strand
CCCTTTTCGGCAAAGACCTTGCGCGCGGTATCGAGAATGATGGTTTTGGTCGCTTCTTTCATAATTTACCCATTTGGGTAAGTGCAAAGGTGGGGCGTTTTGGGATAAGGTGCAAGTTTTTTTGTGGTTGAATGGCTTCGCCGTTGAATGCTTCGCGTTGATTGGCGCCTTCGGCGCGTTGAAAGTGGAATGTAGCCGGTGTGCAGTGTGGGGGAAGCGCGATCTTTCCTACGATATACCTATCTTTGCCAAAAGTCGAACGTTATGAAGCGATGGATACTTCTACTTTTGATTCCGGCCTTGGTGCACTTTCACCGGGCCGTGGCCCAGGATTCTCCCTTTGAGATACAGCTGCAGGCGGCGGAGGTGCCGGGCTTGCCCGGCGTGCAATCGTATGCGTTTGGTCAGGCCGGTGGGAAGTGGCTGATCGTAGGCGGTCGTGTGGACGGCTTGCACCGTTTTCAGCCCTTTCTCTCCTTTGATGCGGCGGGGCGCAATACGGACCTGATTGTGATTGATCCGGTGTATCGCCAGGTGTGGACCAAGCCGATGAGTGTGCTGCCGGCGTCCATAAAGGAGCAATTAAGCTCGACGAATATGGAGTTTTGGCAGGAAGGGAATTACTTGTATTGTGTTGGTGGTTACGGATATAGCGAGACACAGAGCAACCGAGTCACTTATGACAAGCTGACGGCTATTGATGTGCCGAATGTCATCAATGCGGTCATCAACGACCAGCCGTATGCAAGCTATTTTCGGCAGATCACGGATGCGCAATTTCAGGTGACCGGCGGGCGTCTGCGCAAGATCAATGACACGTACTATCTGCTGGGCGGGCAGAAGTTTACCGGCGCCTATACCATGGGGGGCGGCGGCGGTCCCGGTGGCGGGACGAGCCAGCAGTACACGAATGCGGTCCGGAAGTTTACGCTGACGGATGACGGCACGACGATTACGGTGACACATTTGACGCCCTATTTGAGTTCTACATATCTTCACCGGCGGGACTATAATGCCGAGTCGCAGATTCTGCCCAATGGGGAAGAAGGCGTTACGATGTTTTCGGGTGTGTTTCAGCAAAGTGTGGATCTGCCCTTTTTGAATGCGGTCACCGTGGATGCCAATGGATACAGTGTCGAAAGCAATTTCGAACAGCACTACAATCACTATCACTGCCCGGCCCTGCCGGTGTATTCGGCATCGAGTAATGAGATGCACACCGTGTTCTTTGGTGGCATCGCCCAGTTTTATGAGAATAACGGGACCCTGGTGCAGGATGATAATGTCCCTTTTGTCAAGACGATTGCGCGCGTGACGCGCGACGGGAACGGCAATATGACGGAGACCAAACTTCCTGTGGAGATGCCGGGGTTATTGGGGGCCAGTGCGGAGTTTATCCCCAATCTGTCGCTTCCGCACTACCCCAATCACGTGTTCAAGCTGGATAGCTTGGCGCCCGGCGACCACTTGATGGGATACATTTACGGGGGGATCCATAGCACACAGCCCAATATTTTCTTTTCCAATAATGGTACCCAGAGCTGGGCGAGTACCAATATTTACAAGGTGATATTGACGGTGAATGCTCCGCTGCCGGTCGAATTGAAGAAATTGACTGCCCGGGCGGGTAGTCGCGAGAATATTATTCGCTGGCGTGTGGCTTCCGAGGACTTGTCTCACTACGAGATTTTGTGTTCGTCGGACGGGCGGGATTTTATGCCGATCGGGACGGTAGCCGCCAAAGGTGGTAGTGACGAGATACAGTATGAGTACGCGCATGCGCGTCCGGCCAAACTGCAGTACTACCGGTTGGCGATGTATGACAGAGACGGCCACCACCGGCTTTCGGAAGTTGTGACGGTCTATCGTGCAGATGATGACCGGATGCTGATGAACGTATATCCCAATCCCGCCCACAGTGAACTCACCGTGGAGACAGACGGGGCGCCCATTCGCCGGCTTGCCTTATTGAACTTGTCGGGCCAGTTGATCCGCAGCTATGAACCCGCATTGGTCAGCCCGTCAGCGACGCTACGGCTGATGGGGTTGAAGCCGGGGATGTACTTGCTTCGCGTCGAATCGGATCGCGCGGCGGGGCTCCGGCGGCTTGTCATTGAGTAGTCAGCCGAGCAGCCAACGGATGATGCGCTGTTTTAGTGGCGTGTAAGGTGCATATTTGACGGGCGGGTCAGGCAAGGTGGACTTGTCCAGGATGCCTTTGAAGTGGCTGAAAGTGCGAAAGCCGAACCAGCCGTGGTAGCTGCCTATACCGCTCTTGCCCACGCCGCCGAAGGGGAGGTGTGGATTGGTCAGGTGCATCACGCTTTCGTTGACACAGCCGCCCCCGAATTGGATGTCGTACAGGATGCGCTTGATCTGTTTTCGGTTGGAGCCATAGACGTAACAAGCCAACGGTCGGGGCCGGGCCTTCACCTCCCGGATGGCTTCATCAAGACTGTCAAAAGTGAGCACGGGCAGGATGGGGCCGAAGATCTCCTCTTGCATCACGGGATCGTCAAAAGAAACGTCTGTCAATACGGTCGGCGCGATGTAGCGCGCCCGGATATCCACCTCGCCGCCCAGGAATAGCTTGTCCGGATCAATGAGCGCCGCCAGGCGCTCTACGTGTGCGGTGTCAATGATTTGGGGGTAGTTGTCGGTGCGTTCCCCCGGGTACTGTCTTTCCACTTCCGCTTTGACGGCGGCCAGGAAGGCGTCTTGGATGTCGCGGTGCACCAGGACGTAGTCAGGGGCGACACAGGTCTGGCCGGCGTTGAGAAACTTGGCCCACACGAT
>JALVEF010000290.1 GCA_027031185.1 Saprospiraceae bacterium | reverse complement strand
CTTAATAATACGTAACTGTCCAGGTACCCGATGATTCTGTGCTAAAAACAGGAGTAGCTAAACAGTTACGAAGAGAGTAAGCCAAATTTACTTCTTCCCGGCTTTTTGGTCCATTGAGGAATCGAGGAATTGAGGAATTGAGGAGTTGACAAGCCGGAGTTATTGGAGTCCGCTCAACTGTTTAGTAGTTGTAACTGTTTAGGTACCCGCTGTTTTTGCGCAAAAAACAGGAGCACCTAAACAGTTACTAGTAGCGACGAAAAGCAAGTGCCGTGAAAAAGTTTGGCACATTACCGGTCTTTCTGACCGCTGTATCCACCATATTGGGTGCGGTGCTGTTTTTGCGGTTTGGCTTTGCGGTGGGCACGGTGGGCCTGTGGGGGACAATAGCTATCATCCTGATCGGTCACGCGGTGACGATACCTACGGCGATGGCGATAGCGGAGATAGCGACCAATCAGAAGGTAGAGGGAGGCGGGGAGTATTACATCATTTCGCGTTCCTTCGGGCTGGTCATCGGTGCCACCATCGGGCTGGCGCTGTACCTGTCGCAGGCCATCAGCGTGGCATTTTACGTCATGGCGTTTTCGGAGTCCTTTTCGCCGCTGATTGACTGGCTTCGTTCGCATTTCCTACTGGCCCCCTGGCTGGATCATGTATTGAGTTACAAGCAGACGATCGGCATTCCGGCGCTGCTGCTGCTCACGTATGTCATGCTGACGCGGGGCGCTTCGCTCGGAATGCGGACACTCTATATCGTTGTTACCATTTTGGGCCTTTCGTTATTGGCCTTTTTCCTTGGCAAGCCGCTCTCTGAGCGACGGTTATCAGCACCTAGCACGGAAAGGACAACGCCAAGGCCTAGTGGATCCGATACGACGCTGCGCCCTCCTGTGGCACAGGTGCAGCAGGCCTCCCCGCCCGGGGCCGGTTCCGCACCGGAGGAAAGGGGAATTGACTTTTTTACGGTGTTTGCGATTATTTTCCCTGCCTTTACGGGCATGACAGCCGGCGTCGGCTTGTCAGGGGACTTGCGCAATCCCGGGCGGGCCATTCCAATCGGCACTTTGGCCGGCACGCTCTTCGGGATGTTGATGTATATCGCCATCGCCATTAAGCTGGATGCTTCTGCCCCACCGGCACAGTTGGCGGATACTTCGCGTCTGGTCATGGCCGAGATCGCGCTGTACGGCCATTGGCTCATCCCGCTGGGGCTGGCGGCTGCTACCATCTCCTCGGCACTCGGCTCCATCATGGTGGCGCCGCGGACGTTGCAGGCCATCGCGCGGGACCGCATCTTCCCGGCGCCGCGACTCAACGAGTGGCTGGCTGCCGGCAAGGACGGGGAAAACGAACCATACAATGCGTCGCTGGTTACCATCATCATTGCTGCCGTCTTTATTCTGGCCGGGGCGCTGGACAATGTGGCACGGGTGATTTCCATGTTTTTTATGTTGAGCTACGGGACGTTGAGTCTCATTTCGTTTTTGAATCACTTTGCCGCGGATCCGGCTTATCGTCCGAGTTTTAAGTCCAAGTGGTACATTTCCTTGTTTGGAGCCGTGGCGAGTTTCGGGTTGATGTTTTTGATGAACGCGCCCTATGCCGTCGTGGCGGTGATGCTGATTACGGTGCTATATCTAATAGTACAACATTACAACCAAGACAAGCGAAGCTTGTCGGTGATCTTTCAGGGCGTTCTGTTTCAGGTCACGCGCAGCACGCTGGTATTTCTGCAAAATGCGGAGAAGGAGAAGAGCAAGAACTGGCGGCCGTCGGCAGTGGCCATCACTGAGGACAGCTATCACAATCTCGGCACGTTTCATCTGGTGCGGTGGATCGGCCACCGCTACGGTTTTGGTACTTACATCCAATTTATCAAAGGCTACCTGTCCAAGGAGACGCATCAGAAGGCCCGGGCCATTAAAGAGGAACTCATCCAACTGGCGGAGAAAACGGAGAGTCATGTGATCGTGGACACGCTGGTAAGTCCGTCTTTTACGTCCACCCTGGCCCAGGTCATCCAGTTGCCGGGCATCACCGGTGCCGAGAACAACCTGCTTATTGTCGGTTTTTCAAAGGCGCGGCCCGAGGAGCTGGATCACCTGATTGAGAATCTGAAGCTCATCCGAGCCGTGGACTTTGATGTGGCTGTATTGGGGACATCGGAGCGCGGGTTTGGCTTTAAGCAGGACATCCATATTTGGATAACGAATCACAACTACCGGCACGGCACGTTGATGATTTTACTGGCATATATCATTATGGGGCACCCGGACTGGCGGGGTTCTGCCATCACGATTTTTGCGCGTTTTCCGCGCGAGCACCGCGAAAGAGAAAGAGAGAAATTGTTGGTGCTCATCAAGGAGGGGCGGCTGCCGATTTCACCGGCCAACATCCGTTTTGTGGATGATGAGGACACGGAGATGCGTGCCATCATCGGTCGCTACTCTCATGCGGCCGACTTGGTCATTGTGGACTTTGACGAGGCTGTGGTCAAGCGTCTGGGGCGGCGTGTTTTTGATGGGTACGATGATGTGGGCAATATCTTGTTTGTCAATGCGGCGCGGGAGAAGGCGATACGGTGATCAATTAAAAATTAAAAATTAAAAATAGCCCCGCACTTACTTGCTTTGCTTGATTTGGGCTTTGGTCCTTTCCGCATAGGCTTTTGGCAGGATTACCGCCAAATCACTCCGCCTTGGAGGACAAGTAAGTGCGGGACGTTGAATTGCTTCGCGTTGAAATTGCATACGCGTTGAAACGGCCCCGCACTTACTTGCTTTGCTTGATTTG
>JALVEF010000289.1 GCA_027031185.1 Saprospiraceae bacterium | reverse complement strand
TAGGAATGCCATCACGGGCTTTGTTTTGTCCATTTTGTGGGCCAAGATGCTGCTCAAGATCAAGTGGACGACGCCGGACGGTGTGCGGCATTCGGCTTATCGGTGGCTATATAAGCAGGTGTTTGTGCCGGTGTTTGGGCAGATGAACGGGTCGCTGGCGTTTGCGCTGTTTTCGGTGGTGGTGGTGTGGGTTGTGCTGTGGTACCTGTGGCGGCGGCGCATTTTTCTGCGGGTATAGACGCACAAAAGCCCCCGTTGTGCGGGGGCTTTTACTCATTACAGCCGCTTATGTAAGCGGGTTTAGTATTCGTCTTCGTTGAACAAAAAGTCGTCTTTGCGTGGATAATCCGGCCAAAGCGTCTCGATGTCTTCGATCAACTCTCCTTCATCTTCAATTTCCTGAAGGTTTTGGATCACGACTTCCGGCACGCCATTGCGAATGGCAAAGTCAATCAATTCGTCTTTGGTAGCCGGAAAAGGAGCATCCTCAAGGTAATTGATCAGTTCTAATGTCCAAATCATAACTGTTGGTTATTTCACAAAATGGCGCCCTCCACGAGCGAGCGCACAGGCGCTTCCGCCTTCGGGCCGCAAAAATAAGGACAAAAAATCCTTATTTGCAAACATTTTCGTCAAAAAAATCGGGCCAAAGTCGGCTGATAGGGGGAATGGCTTGCTGCCGCCTGCCCGCCGAAGTGCCGCACGAGTCTTATGGAATGGACTGCACATCAAGCCTTGTTCTTCCGGAGTGGCAGGCATAGCTACTACTACAAGATGAGCATGGCGTCGCCATAGCTATAAAAGCGGTATTTTTCTTTGATGGCTTCCTGATAGGCCTCTTTAATAAAGTCTTTGCCTGCGAAAGCGGACACCATAATGAGCAGGCTGGACAGGGGCAGGTGGAAGTTGGTGATCAGGGCATTGGCGATTTTGAAATCATAGGGGGGAAAGATAAACTTGTTGGTCCAGCCTTCTGCGGGGTTGAGCAATTCTTGCGCCGAGACGGCGGATTCCATGGCGCGCATGACGGTGGTACCGACGGCACAAACACGTTTTCCGGCCAGTTTGGATTGGTTGACCACTTCGGCAGTGGCATCGTCTATTTTGAAGTATTCGGCTTCCATACGGTGTTTGGACAGGTCTTCGACTTCGATGCTGCGGAAGGTACCCATGCCGACGTGTAAGGTGATCTTGGGTAAGTTTACGCCCTTGATTTCCAGACGTTTGAGCAGCCGCGTGCTGAAATGCAGGCCGGCTGTCGGAGCGGCCACGGCGCCGACTTCACTGGCATAGACCGTTTGGTAGCGCTCTTTGTCCATAGGTTCGACCGGGCGTTTGATGTATTTGGGCAGGGGCACTTCGCCCAGTTTTTCGATGATTTCCATAAAGGGCGGATGCTCTCCTTCGCCTAATTGGAAGCGCAGTGTGCGCCCGCGGGATGTGGTATTGTCCATGACCTCGGCCGTCAGTTTGATATCGGTGCCTTTGCGGCTAAAGATCAGGCGATTGCCCACGCGGATTTTACGGGCGGGCTCTACCATGACATCCCAAAGATTAATCTCCGGATTGAGCTCACGAAACAAAAAGACTTCGATTTTAGCGCCTGTTTTTTCTTTGATACCGATCAGGCGGGCGGGGAATACTTTCGTATTGTTGAAGACCAAGGTGTCCCCTTCGTCAAAATAGTCCACCACATCTTTGAACATCCGGTGCTCGATCTTGCCTGTATCCCGATGTACGACCATCAGCCGGGACTCGTCGCGCTCTTCGGCAGGATACTGGGCGATCAGCTCTTGGGGCAAATCGTATTTGAAATCCGATAGCTTGGTTCTCATGAGTTTGCGGAAATTTTGGCGTGCAAAGGTAGCGGTTTTGGCAATCAAAGGCAGGTTTTCATTGCCAAAAAGATGAACCACCGTAAGCCGGTTTTGTTTTAGCGGGACGTGGACTCCTGTTGTGAATGGGGATATGGCCCGCATTTACCTGCTTTGCGCTTAATAACCAAAGTCGTAACTGTTTAGGTACCCGCTGTTTTTGCGCTAAAAACAGGAGCACCTAAACAGTTACCCAAAGTCGTACCTTTGGGCACAAAGTAAGGACTCTTGAGTAAGATTGAGCAAATCATGCGACTCCGTTTGGTGCTGGCTTCTCAGTCGCCGCGTCGGCGCCAACTGTTGGAAGAGGCCGGTTTCCGCTTCCGCACCGTGACGCCTGATGTGGACGAAAGCTATCCGGCTGATCTGCCAATGGATGAAATAGCCGAGTATATCGCGCGGGCTAAGGCAGCGGCAGCCCGGCCGCTTGCAGAAGCGGATGAGATTATCGTGGCGGCCGATTCTATCGTTCGTGTGGCGGGACAAATTTTTGGCAAGCCGGCGGATGAGGCCGAAGCCATCCGCATGTTGCGCATGCTGTCGGGTCGCAGTCACCTGGTGCAGACGGGCGTTTGTCTGCTATCAGGTACACGTCAGGTATCTTTTACGGATACGACGCGGGTACACATGGATCCGCTGTCTGATTCCGAAATCCGGTATTATGTATCCAATTATCATCCGTTTGACAAAGCCGGGGCTTACGGCATTCAGGAATGGATCGGGCACTGCAAGGTCAGCCGGATCGAAGGCTCTTATCTCAATGTGATGGGGCTGCCCGTCCACCGAGTGTACGATGTGCTTTGCAAATTAAAAATGAGAAATTAAAAATTTTACGGTGAGCGAAGTCGAACCGAGTTGAATCGCTTCGCTGTTGAAACTGCTGACGCGTTGAAATTGCTTGCGCGTTGATCGTCCCACACTTACTTGCTTTGCTCAATTTAGGCT
>JALVEF010000288.1 GCA_027031185.1 Saprospiraceae bacterium | reverse complement strand
ACTTGTCCACTGAAGCGGAGCGAAATGGCGCTCATCATGCAAAAAGCGTATGCGGAAAGGGGCAAATCCAAAACCAGTCAAAACAAGTAAGTGCGGGACCGCCACACCGCTACACCGCTACACCGTCTCTTACTTGCCCCAAAGGGCGTGGCAACTAGCGCTCATCCGGCATAAAGCAAATGCGGAAGGGGCAAGGCCCAAATCCAGCAAAGCAAGTAAGTGCGGGGCAATTCAACCATTTATTACTGCTTCTGTCGTATCAGCCCACAACTCTTGACCACCCGGATCTTGTCCCCGTCCGGATGAAAAAAGTCGAATCGCAAGACGTATATCCCTCGGGTACAGCACGCCCCTTCGTGTCCGTACCGTCCCACTGCAACACCCCCTCCGTCCCCGTGATATTGCCATTGGCCGGTGCGGTGATATAGTGGCCGTTGACATCCCAGATCGTAGCACGTAGCACAAATCCGGCCTTGGGCAGCTTATACCGGATAGCCAGAAAGTCCTGGTACCCGTCTCCGTCCGGCGAAAAAGTGGGCGCCGCCAACCGGACATAATCGTCCACCGGCACATCCCCGCCCGTCAGGTACTGGCTGTTGACATAGCCCGGCGTGCCGTAATGCGTTGTCGCTGCCGCCGAAACCCAGGCCGACGGTCCCCGCAGCGACGGGCTGATGCGCTCCAGCGCCACACCATCCACATCGGTGGCAAAATAGAGATGCATGTCCGCTGAGTAGGTCATGGAGTCCAATACGACGCCGTTTTGGATGACTGCCACCCGCCCGCTGTCGTTGGGGAAGGCCGGTAAGTCGTTGGCCAGTATGCGCGCACTGTCCGGCGGCTCATACTGCATCCGCACCTGTCGCGGCGCCGGTGTCAGGCACACGTACTGCCGCGGGAACAGCAGCCCCGCCGCCTTGACCGGCTTGAAGACCATTTTGGCAGGATTGGCGATGACCAGCGATGGCAAGTCAATGATCTTGTCCGAAGCATTGTAAAGCTCCACGTAGTCACTGCCCCCGCTGACCGGATCAAATAATATCTCATTGACGAGTACATCGCCCGCCTCGGCCTGCGCCGGCAGGCCAATCTTTTCCTGTATCATTTGGGATGCCTGATTGCCTATACAATTGGCAATGCCCGCCTGGATGGTGAGCACATACACGTCGTTTGGCGCCAGCGGCACTCCCAGAGACAGGGTCAGTTCCCGCCCGTCCGGAGTGGCTCCGGTGACCGGCACCGGCGGCTGTAAGCTATATCGCACCACCTCCGTCACTTCCGGCCCGGGCCATTGATCCCACCGGAGCAAGATCTGATCGGCCCCGAGCGGGTAGAGTGTCTCCAGCGTGAGTGCTTCCCCCCCAATTGTCGTATCCAGTACACTGTTGGCGTGCCCCGGCGTGCCACCCGCCCAGTCTTCCGATGCGCGCCAGTTGGCATCCCCGAGACACGGATTTTGTGGATTGATGAGTTCCAGCGTCCAGCCCCCGCCGGCTTTGGCGGCACTGCCGTAGGTGTCAGTCGTGTAGTCCATGCGGTACAGTACGGAACCGTTGTAAGTGAGTCCGGCTGCGCCTCCGTTGTTGGTCAGCGTCGGCAGGTTGACGCCGAGCACCGGACCGTAAGACTGCCATAACGGGACATCCGCCATATCCGTCACAATTATCATACTGTCCGGTAGTAAAAGGTACGATGGCAAGCTCACCGACGTGGCATTGACTCGCAACTTCACGCCCGCCAGATCAATGGCCTTGTCCGAACGGTTGAGTATTTCGACAAATTCACTCTCCGGCAGGCCCACAGACGGTACCGGATCCGGGAATATCTCCGAAATGACCAGGTCAAATGGTTCAGGCGGAAATACCTGCACATAGATGAAATCCCCCGCGACACTCGTACTGTTGCCGGCGCGGTCGGCGATTTGCGATGCCTGGATGGTGTAATGTGTGCCTGAGACCAAGTCTTGTGCCAGGAACAGATTGAGTTGGGCGGAATCACCGGCGACAAAATCCACATCGGCCGGATGGCCGATACCCGGTGTGATCTCAATGGTCGCCGGGTCGGGTGCTGTCGCGGCGAGCCACTCGTTGAATTGCAGGCGCACGGTCTGTGAGTCCGTGGCAAAGGCCGACAGCAATTGCGGCGGTTCCTGATCCGGCTGCCATGCCTGGAGCGCGATATCGTCAAAGTAAAACTTGTCCTTTCGCGTCGCCGAATAGTCACAGCGCAGCACAAAATAACTGCTGTCCGGCCAGCTTACGGAAGCATTCCAAACGGCAACAGTTTGGAAATTGTGTCCGCCCGTCCAGTCCACGCTCAACCGCCCTTGCCCGCCGACCAGCTCCAGGCGCAGCCGAAGCTCGACGGGAGCCGTCGCCACAGAGCCGGGCGGCGATGAGGCGACTTGCGAGACAGTGCCGTTGTGGCGTTCATAGATCCGGAGCGCATCGTCGGTGCCGTTCTCCCCGGCGGTCAGGTACAAGGCCTCGCCGGTGGCCCCGTCCGGGACGCCGGTCAGGAAGTAAATCGTCAGCCGGTTGGCATCAGACGGGGCAAAGTCCATCTTGAAATACAGCTGCCATTCCGCCGAGTCGGGCACCGCACTTTTCAGGTATAGGGTGGAGGTGCCGCCTTGCGGCGCGTTGAGATGCAATTGTCCGCTCGTCACCTCGAAGTGGCCGGCATCGCCCTGCCAGTCCGGATTGGCCAAATTGCCGTCCGAGAAGTCGTCTGCAAACTGGCCGAATACCGCGCCGGCACAGCATACGCAGCACAACAGGACCATCGCATATCGAAGCATCGTCCGGGTCTTTCCGCCAAGTTAGGCAAAT
>JALVEF010000287.1 GCA_027031185.1 Saprospiraceae bacterium | reverse complement strand
CCGATCAGTTCACCACCATCTTCGCCATCGCCCGCACCGCCGGCTGGCTCGCCCACTGGCGCGAACAACTCGCCGACAACCGCATCTTCCGCCCCACCCAGATCTACACCGGCGAACCCCTGCGCCCCTACGTGCCGATCGAAAAGCGCTGAAGCGTTTCGGTTCCCCATACGCCCTGCCGGCAATCGACGGCAGGGCAACTCATTTGCTGGCCGCAGCACACCCGAACAGACACCCGGAATTCACTCTCATCCGGATTAATGCATATGGGCGCCGACGATTCATTGTAGGAGCGGCGCTCAGCCGCGATGAGACGGGGGTGACAAGCAAGGTCGTTTTTCTGCCAAAGGTTCGGGCCGTGAGGTGGCGCAACATTCAGGTGAGCTGGAAACAACGCAGAGCACGCAGAGACGCGGAGATCGCAGAGGAAGCGAATATCCTTTGTTGGAGCGGCGCCCTCGTCGCGATGGAGCGAGGCAGCAGCCGCGAATGGTCATTTCATTTATCCAGAAGAACCATCTCAAAGATAAATGCAAACGGCTAATATGTGTCACAGCTTGCATACAACATATCAACATATGGGAACCCCATATTTTGATACTCAACCAGCAACTGCCTGATCCGCACCGAGGCCGGTGCCCCACCACTCTCGAGTATTCCCCCCGACAGCAACCGCCTCACCGCCATCGACGGGACCCCCAGGAGCGCGACCCGGCCGGCAACCTCACCGCAGATCTCAACGGCGCCCGCACCTTCGAATACACCGGCCGCCTGAGGAAGGTGTACGAAAACGGCCAGTTCATTTGCTATATTATCAGGTTTGGCGATTGGGCTAGATTGTCATACTTTGGTTTGATGAATCCAACATTAGAAGATGCATTAGCTATGGAGTTTATGAGTACTCTAATGATTGCGCTAAATTCTCTATCTGATATAAATTGCAACAATATTTGTGTGGGTGAGTGAGTTGTTGTTTCGGATGTCTAGCAACGCTCAGAAAACGTATTCATATACTTTTTGGGGTAAACATATAGCGTTTATATACGGAGTGGTGGCGTTATTAATCATTTCTCCATTGCCCTTATGGCTTGAGCTTGTATTTCATCAAAAGCCTCATAATGAAAGCGCTAGTTTTGTCTTTGCTGTAACAGGTGTTGTCGTTTCAGTATATTGTTTTTGGAGTGATTTTCATGATCGGTTTATGTTTTCTGACATTATCATTAATAACAAAGAAATTTGCGCTAACAACAATAAGGCTAATATTTGTATTCCTTGGGGTGACATCATAAAACTGGAACATTTGCAATATATTGATGTGGAAAGAAAGCTAGCGTGGGGTTTAAAAGGTATATGTGTTGTTGGTAAAAATGGTGAGGCAATATTAATTTTTAGTACTGTTCGGCAATATCACGAATTAATTAAGATAATTAATTCTAGGGTAGGGCGAACGAATAGGATGGATATATAGAGGATGGATATATAGGACACCCATTTATTGATACGCAGAAATTGCCTGTCCGTCGGCGACATGAGCAGATTAGCTTGGTATATAGGGCACCCACAAACACAGATACTATAGGGCAGCTTTATTATGATGGGATAATCGAGCCTGCAAGATCTTACGAGGCTTTGATTGCTGGAGGCATGTCAGGTTTTGTTATCGGTGGAGGTATGGTCGTAAGGGGTTCTGAAATCGCTGGAGTTGCTGATGCTGTTTCAGGGGAGGTTATGAGTACAATGTTGAATTCTGTTCGCATCAATAGTGGTTCAGGTTGTGGTTGTTCAGAATGATAGTTGTGAAAAATTTAGCTACCCTAGTTATGCCAAGAACGGATGGCTTGTTTATGCCGTTTTGTCTTTGGTTGTGATTGCTCCGATGCCTTTGTATGGATATATGTTTTTTAACAAAGATTTTGATGGAAAAATAATATTAATATTTTTGGTTTTAGGCGTATTTTTAGCGGCGGTATATCGAAATTTGAATCAAAAATACAAACATTTGTATCGAGATATTTGTGTATGTGATGAAGGGTTAGTTGTCTATTATGGAGAGAATAGTGTTAAAGTGGGTTTTGACGAAATCGTTGATGCAAAGGAATTTGGTCGTGGCAGTAAATATAATATTAATTCAGCTGGGGATGAAGGATTGTTGATAATGACGCACGATGGTCGCGAGGTCGTTATATTTTCGTCTATAAGCAATTATGAGAAATTGAAAAGATTGGTTGAAGATTGCATTGTAAAGTAGAGAATATATAGGACGCCTAGATATATAGGACACCCACATATTGAAACTCAGACATGGGGATAAATAGGACACCCACATATTGAAACACAGAAACTGCCTCCCCATCTGCAACATGAGCAGATTCACATGAATCCAATGAGTAAAATAGCGCGAAATTAGCTCATCCAATCATTTCCCATCATGGGAAATGGCCGTTTTATAAAAGCCAGACGAGCGAAATCCCTGGTCATGCACCAGAGAACATTCATCGTAGGGAAAGTATCAGGCCGGGGATGGCCTGTAGAACTGCAGGCAGCGGGATATGCCGTGGAACCATCTTATCCCGGTCGCTTGTGCCAGTTCCCGAAGTGCCTTGACTGGCCCCATTACCCGCCGGTAACGACTCTCAAACTGGCTGACCGAATCCAGCCAGTTTTCGGGTTCGACACTGATATATAGGACACCCACATATTGAAACTCAGAAACTGCCTGCCCATCGGCAACATGAGCAGATTTACATGAATTCGAGAATCAAAACAGTGCGAAATTAGCTCATCCAATCATTTCCCATCATGGGAAATGGCCGTTTTATAAAAGCCAGACGAGCGAAATCCCTGGTCATGCACCAGAG
>JALVEF010000286.1 GCA_027031185.1 Saprospiraceae bacterium | reverse complement strand
AAATAAGCCTTGAGCCGTTGGGGGATTTTTGCCGGCTTGCCGTCCAAGATCAATTGTTTCACGTCATTGAAATCCGCATCCCCTGCTTTGTCCCGGAGATAATTGAAAAACAACTCCTGCTCCATTTCCGGCACGACCGTCCCGCCCGATGTCGTTCCCGAGAATGTCAACTTGCCATCCCCAAACGATGACACCAGCAGGCCCGGCCGGATGCCGGCCTCTACCTGAAAGGCACCCACCCGGCCGTACACCAGCAAAGGCAGGTGCAAGTACGAATTGGTCACATTGAGTATGATTTTCTTGGGGCCGTAAGCCACTATCTTGGTGCCGTCCTCGGCGCGGAATATATTGAAGCCCACCCCGTCAAATTCATACCGTCCCCCGGCCTGATTGTACAGCAATTCCGCCCGCAGGCCCACGACAGGCGTCCACTTCCAATTGATAAACGGACCCACCTGAAAACCTGTCGTGGCCCGGTAGCTCTCCCGGCCTGTCGAATCATTGACGACCGGCCCGCGGATTGACGACAGATTCATTCCGACCTTTATACCTCCCTTCACCTGGGCCTGCGCCGGAACGGCGCAGAATAGTAGAATAATCAGCAGATAACGCATTTCGCTTGTGGCTTATGTGATGCCGGCAAAGATAGACTTTTCTCCGATACGGTGAAGGGTCAAGGGGCTACGGGCAAAGGTCCACGGTGCTCGACGAGGTGAGGCGGTATGCGCGCCTGACGGCACGACATTCCATGTGCAGCAAATAATTACCTACCTTTGTACGAGTACCCGCTACCAAATCATACAGCCAATGAATCACCAACTACTCGCCGCCATTGCCAATACCATCCGTGGCTTGAGCATGGACGCAGTCCAAAAGGCAAAGTCCGGGCATCCCGGCATGCCGATGGGCATGGCCGACGTAGGTGCCGTCCTGTGGAGTGAGTTCCTGCGCTACAATCCTGCCAATCCCCGCTGGTACAATCGGGATCGTTTCGTGTTGTCCGGCGGGCACGGCAGTATGTTGCTTTACAGCCTGCTCCATATTTTCGGCTACGACCTGTCCCTGGACGACATCCGCCAATTTCGCCAGTGGGACAGTAAGACGCCCGGCCATCCCGAATACGGCCACACGCCCGGCGTAGAGACCACTACCGGCCCCCTCGGCCAGGGCTTGGCCAACGCCGTCGGTATGGCACTGGCCGAGGTTTCGCTCGCTGCCCGCTACAATCGAAGGGGCTATGTTCTGACAGACCATTATACTTATGTAATGGCAGGCGACGGCGACCTCGAAGAGGGCATCTCCCACGAAGCCGCCTCGCTGGCCGGCCATTGGAAACTCGGCAAGCTCATCCTCCTGTACGATGACAATGGCATTACCATTGACGGCGGTACCGGCCTGTCCTTTACCGAAGACGTTCTCAAGCGCTTTCAAGCCTACGGCTGGCATACACTCCGCGCCAATGGCCACGACTACGATGAGATCCGCTCCGCCTTGCAGCAAGCCCGGGCCAACACCCACCAACCCACACTCATCGCCTTCAAGACCGTTATCGGCTACGGCAGCCCGCACAAGGCCGGCACCCACGGTGTACACGGCGCCCCACTGGGCGAAGAAGAAATCCGCCTGACCAAAGAACGACTGGGTCTCCCGCAAAAAGACTTCTATGTCCCCGCTGAAGTCAAGACTCTGCGGGAAGAATACCGGGCCAAGGGGCGCCAACTCGAAAACGACTGGCAGCAAGTGCTGGATGCTTTCGCCCAAAAGTATCCTGCCAAGGCCCGCCGCTTCACACGTCTGCTGGCCGGTGACTTTGTACCCAGGCGCTTGACGATGCCCGCCTTCCCTGCCGGCAAAGACCTGGCCACGCGCGCCGCCTCCGGCAAGATTTTGGATGCGGTGGCATCCAAAATTCCCGCGCTCCTGGGCGGCTCGGCCGATCTGACCCCATCCAACAAGACATTCCCCAAGGGCGAGACGAGTTTCTCGCATCAAAATCCGCGCGGCCGGTACATCCATTACGGTGTGCGTGAGCACGGCATGGCGGCCATTATGAACGGACTGTATCTCCACGGCGGCGTCTTGCCTTACGGCGGCACCTTTTTCGTATTTGCCGACTACATGCGCCCGGCCATGCGCATGGCCGCCCTGATGCGCCTGCCCGTCATCTACGTGCTCACGCACGACTCTATCGGCCTCGGCGAAGACGGGCCCACCCACCAGCCCGTCGCCCAACTGGCCTCGCTGCGCGCCATGCCCGATATGTGGTGCTTGCGCCCGATGGACGGTGCCGAGACGGCGGTAGCCTGGGAGCTCGCCTTGCGGCGCACGGACGGCCCCACCGCACTGGTGCTGACCAGGCAGAAGTTGGCCGAACGAGACCGCAAGGCGCTCGGCTGGGCACCCGCACGCAAGGCACGGTTCGGCGCTTACGTCCTGACCCAGGACAAAAATTACGACTTGATCATCCTGGCCTCCGGCTCCGAAGTTCATCTCGCTGTCGAAGTCAAGAAGCGGCTCAATCAAACCGGACGACGCGTCCGCGTCGTAAACTTTTTTTCTCAAAGACTTTTTGACGCACAGCCCGCATCTTACCGCCAACGCGTCTTGCCCAAAAGCAAAACCAAACGCGTCGCCATCGAAGCGGCATCGGGATTCGGCTGGGACAAGTACACCGGGCTCAAGGGCCGCAAATTCACGCTCGACCACTTCGGCGCTTCTGCGCCGTATAAGGAACTGTACGCGCACTACGGCCTCACCGCCGACGCCATCGCCGAACAATTGAAAGACTACTAAACCGACGCCATGTTTCGACTTGCTCCATCGTTGTTGTCAGCCGACTTTGCCCATCTGGCGCGGGACATCCGGGCGGTA
>JALVEF010000285.1 GCA_027031185.1 Saprospiraceae bacterium | reverse complement strand
ATGCCTATTTTATCCTAAAAAACAGAAATATCTTGACAGTTGAAAAAAAAATTGCCGGCGTGAGCCGGCAATTTTCGTCGGGATGACAAGATTTGAACTTGCGACCCCTGGTCCCCCAGACCAGTGCTCTAACCGGACTGAGCTACATCCCGAACAATGGACTGCAAAGGTAAATGGTTTTTGGACGATGCACAATAAAGTATGTGATATTTTTGGAAATAGTCCACAAAAGCCCGACCTTTGCGGCGCTTGGTGCCCGCATGGGTGAAAAGGGAATCCGGTGCAAATCCGGAGCAGTTCCCGCTGCTGTGAGTCACCAACTGAAGTTTCCGACCATTATTGCCACTGCACCTGTCCGGTGTGGGAAGGCGGCCCGGAAGTGACGAGCCAGAAGACCTGCCAAGCGCATTACATCCAAAGCTTTCGGTGAAAAAGCAATGGAGGCTGGCTTTCTCCGCAGCGACATCTTTTGATTCGCTACTGCTATCTCCACAGAGGGCTTTGGGCTTTTTTAACCGGCCCTTTCCAGTAAGGGCCCGAAAGTCCAATGTGTCATGAAAAATCTCACTAAACTCTTGTTGCCGATGCTCATCGTATCGGTACTCGTATCTGCTTGTAAGAAAGATCCAGAACCGAAAGGGCCGGAGAAAAGCCTTTATCAAAAGGCTGGCGTCTTTATCGTCAATGAAGGCCCGTTTTCGGGGACGGGCAGTATTGACTTTTTGAGTACTTCCGACAATCAACTGTACCGCCACGTGTTCAAGACCCAAAACAATGGCGCTGTGCTCGGCTCCATTGTGCAATCCCTGGCATTGTTTGATGATAAGGCCTTTGTGGTGGTCAATAATGCCGGTAAGGTGGAGGTCGCTACGCTGGCCGACTTCAAGTCTGCGGGTACCATCACAGGCCTGGCGCAGCCGCGCTATATGGTCAAAGGCGATGACAACCGGGCTTATGTGAGCCAATGGGGCAGCGATGGGCTGAGCGGCCAAGTCAAAGTTGTCAATGTGTCCACGCTGCAAGTGGAAGATTCTGTCGTTTTGGGTGGAGGCCCGGAACAGCTGCTTTATACTAATGGCAAACTCTACGTACCCAACTCAGGGGGCTTTGGATCCGACTCCACTGTGGCCGTCATCAATACGGCGGACAACTCAATAGCTGAGCAATTAGATGTGCCCGGTTGCCCGACTGAGATACACCAATCTGCCGATGGCACGATATGGGTACTGTCGGCCGGTTGTTTTGATGCAAACTGGCAACAGGGCAATGGTCATATTACCAAGATAGTAGGTGATCAAGTTATGGAGACGTATGAATTTCCCCATGGCCCGCTTAGCAATTTGAGCGAGTCTCCGGACGGGGCTTATCTTTTTATGACCGGTCCGGACGGCATATACAGGTTTGAAAAAACTTCCGGTTTGTTTGATACGGCACCCATCGTCAGTGGTTCTTTTTATGGGATGGACATTGATGCGCAGAACAGGTTGCTCTATGCATCCCGTGCTAACCCCAATTTGGACGGCAAAGCCTTTATCTATGAGTTGGACGCTTCCAATGTCCCTGCCTTGAAGGACTCTTTGACGGTGGGTGTGTATCCCGGAGAGTTTTACTTTCAGTACTGAGGTTTTGTAATTGTGTAACTGTTTAGGTGCTCCTGTTTTTGCGCAAAAAACAGGAGCTAAACAGTTACGATGTTTTTCGTCATGTGTTTATGGTTGAGGGCGGCATGTTGTGTTGCCGCCACCCCTTTTTTAATTAAAAATGAAAAATTAAAAATGAAAAATAGGTAGCTGTTTAGGTGCAAAAAGGGCGTTTTAGCGCAAAAAACAGCGGGTGCCTAAACAGTTACAAAACAAAATAGTTAAATTCTGGCGTGTGGAATTGTTTGTGGCTGCGGTTCTACCGGTACTTATGAGATTGTTCAGTATTCCACGTGCCGACCGGAGACAATTCACCGGGCACACGACGCCCGTTCCCACGCAGGCCCGAAGGGCCTGCAATCTCACTCGCTCTCCACTTTTACTTGCTTTGCCAGGCGGGAGATATTTGTCGTAAGACAAGATGCGAATTAGAATTTGCGAATCGAGGGCGGCTGCAGGCAGATGATATGGAGATCAGGGTAAGAGAACCGCGTTTCGATTCGACAACTTCGCTGCGTATCGCAAGCGTTGTACCTGAGTTTTGGGCTTGTTGGAATTTTCTTTTTGAAAGCTTTTCGGCTGGCGCCGAAAAAAGGGTTAGTTTTGTGCATGCGCCCGGCGAAGCGTGCCTGGCCGGTGGCCGACTGTTTGAGTCAAATTACGAGAGATGTCAAAACGACGACTGACAAAGCCGGAAAAAATCACGGGAGGTGTGCTCCTGGCCTTGCTGGCCGGGGGTTTTGGTTGGGCGGCCCTGCATGTGTTCCCGACCATCACCGAGATATTGAATAATAGCTTGTATCTGGGGCTGAGCCTTGCAGCTATCGGTGCGGTGGTATATATGGCAACAGAACCGATGGCGCGCAATCTGATCACGACGGCATTTCAGACGGTCGTGCGGGGTATTACGGGTTTGTTTGTCAAGTTGGATCCTATCCGGGTGATGAAAAATCACCTGGAAGATATGGCGGATAATATTGATAAGCTGAGCCGGCAAATCGGGCAGCTGCGTGGTCAAATGCGCAACTTGCGGGGGATCATTGATCAGAACAAAGCAGACATGCAGCGGCAACTGTTGCAGGCGGAAAAGGCCAAGTCGCAGCACGATCAAAAGGAACTGATTCTCAGTTCTCGCAAGGCGGCGCGGCTGAAGGCTTCCAATGAGAAGTATGAGAAGCTCTATGCCCAAATGGATCACTTGCATGACATTCTCACGCGCATGTACACGCACGCGGAGATCGTC
>JALVEF010000284.1 GCA_027031185.1 Saprospiraceae bacterium | reverse complement strand
CCCAGTTCCTGGATACCGATCAGCAGCAACACCTGGTTGAGATCCGGCAGACGATCCGATCCGATCGCATCTTTGACAAAATGACGCACGCGCAACCACTCGAAATCTAACTGCCAGTCCTCCATGGATGGATTTTTGTGTGGCAAAAATAGGCTTTCCCCGGCAACCGGGCCATTGAATCCGGCACCCCCGGCCCGTTGAAGGAGAAATACCGTAACTGTTTAGGTGCTCCTGTTTTTAGGGATAAAATAGGCATTTTTGTTCCTGTTGAAGCTAAAATTTTCGATGCGTAGCAGCGCTACGTGAGAAAATTTTTGCAAAAACAGGGGCAAAAAGGGCATTTTAGCGCAAAAACAGCGGGTACCTAAACAGTTACGAAATACCTAACTTTAACCCCGGAACGCAAAACAATACCATGAAGCCGAAATACACCGAAAACTATATCCTGGGCCGGTGGCAGAAGCCCCGGGGAGACATGTTTGAACAGTACGACGCCGTCACCGGCGAGTTGATTGCCCTGGCCGGCAGCGATGGCATTGACTACCGCGAAGTCTATAAGTACGGCCGCGAAGTGGGCGGACCCGCCCTGCGCCGGATGACATTTCCGGAGCGCGGTCGCATGCTCAAGCGGCTGGCCCTGTACCTGCATCGCATCAAGGACAAGTACTACCCCGTCTCCTACCGTACCGGTGCCACCAAGACCGACAGTTGGATAGATATCGAAGGCGGCATCGGCAATTTGTTTGTCTATGCCAGCCTGCGCAAGCAGTTTCAGGATGCCCCGTACTATGTGGAAGGCCAGCACGTCCCCTTGTCCAAAGACGGCTCTTTCATCGGCCACCACATCCTCGTCCCCAAGCGCGGCGTCGCCGTCCACATCAACGCCTTCAACTTTCCGATATGGGGAATGCTCGAAAAAATAGCCGTCAATCTGCTGGCCGGCGTACCGGCCATTGTCAAGCCGTCGGAGATCACCTCCTTCCTGACCGAAGCCATGGTGCGCGACATAGTCGCCTCCGGCATCCTGCCCGAGGGCAGTTTGCAGTTGATCGCCGGCCCGGGCCGCGGCATCCTGGAGCCCGCCACATTTCAGGACGTCATCACCTTTACCGGCTCGGCCGAGACGGGCAAGATGCTGCGCCGCCAACGCCACATCGTGGACAACAATATCCCATTCAACCTGGAAGCCGACAGTCTCAATGCCGCCATCCTGGGCCCGGACGTCCGCCCCGAAGACCCGGAGTTTGCGCTGTTTATCAAGGAGATACGCCGTGAAATGACCGTCAAGGCCGGCCAAAAATGCACCGCCATCCGTCGCATCATCGTCCCCCGCCACATGGTCGAGGCTGTCCGTGATGCCCTGGCCGCCCAACTGGACAAAACTACCATCGGCCATCCGGCTGACGAACGCGTGCGCATGGGGGCCCTGGCCTCCCGCCGCCAACTGCAAAGGGTGCGCGAAAGCGTCCGGCGCCTGGCCGAAAAAAACGAAATCGTCTATGGCCATCCCGAACACGTGGAGACCGTCGGCGCCGACCCGTCCAAAGGAGCTTTCCTCTCCCCCATCCTCCTGTACAACAAGTACCCGCTCCGCATAAAGTCCACCCACCACATCGAGGCCTTCGGCCCGGTCAGCACCATTATGCCCTACAAGAGCGCCGCCGAGGCCGTCAAAATCGCCAACCTCGGCAAAGGCTCCCTGGTCAGCACCGTCTGCACCCACGACGACGACTTTGCGCGCGAATACGTCCTGGAAGCCGCCCCCTACCACGGCCGCATTCTCATCCTCAATCGCGAGTCGGCCAAAGCCAGCACCGGCCACGGCGCCGTGATGCCGCTACTCACCCACGGCGGGCCCGGACGCGCCGGCGGCGGCGAAGAACTGGGCGGCCTCCGCGGCGTCAAGCACTACTTGCAACGCACCGCCGTACAGGGCACCCCCACCTCGCTCACTCGCGTGACACAAATCTATCAGCCCGGCGCCGCCCAACAAGAGACCGACATCCACCCCTTCCGCAAGCACTTTGAAGACCTGCAAATCGGCGAGACCCTGATCACCGCCAAACATACCGTCACCGTCACCGATATCATCAACTTCGCCAATGTGAGCGGCGACCACTTCTACGCCCACGTGGACGAAACCTCGCTGGACGGCACCATCTTCGAGCAGCGCGTCGCCCACGGCTACTACCTCATGTCCAAGGCCGCCGGCCTCTTCGTGGACGCCAAAAAGGGGCCCGTACTCCTGAACTACGGCATCGAAGAAATGCGCTTCACCAAACCCGTCTATCCCGGCACCACCATCGGCGTCAAGCTCACGGTCAAGGAAAAAATGGCCCAGGAAAAACGCACTGACGACGACATCCCCAAAGGCATCGTCAAATGGTACGTGGAGATTTACGACGACCATGGCGATACCGTGGGCGTCGGCACTATCCTGACCATGGTCAAGATGCGCCACCCTATCGAACCGGTCAAATAACCACTCATGACGCTCTGGAATGCCGCGGGACTCGCACTGATCATCGGCTATTTCGTCGTGCTGGACAGGCTACTCCTCTACTGGAAATCCACGCCGGCGGAACGCCGGCAAACTTCCTCCAGACCTTCCGGTATCAGTGTCGTCATCGCCGTCAAAAACGGGGCCGGCGACCTGGAACGCCTGATCGCGGCCTTGCGCCGGCAACAGCACTGCGACAATCCCGTGGAATACATCTTCGTGGACGACTATTCGGATGATGCCTCGGCACAAGTCTTCCAGACGCACGCCCTACCCGGGTATTTTAGATGGTTGCCGCCCGATGGGCGGCGTGGTAAGAAGTCTGCGGTCACCCGAGGTGTCGAAGCAGCGCGCTATCCGTATGTGCTGACCACCGATGTGGACTGTG
>JALVEF010000283.1 GCA_027031185.1 Saprospiraceae bacterium | reverse complement strand
TGATACGTCATTGCGAGGGTACTTCACTGCGTTCAGCATAAACTCCGCCCGAAGCAATCTTTTTGGGTACGGAACCCCTGGGAGATTGCTTCGCTGCGCTCGCAATGACGTACTCCCATCACTTACTACTTGACCACTACCGGAATTTGCACCTCACTGTAGCGCATCGTGGCGTAAGTCTTTGACTTGCGCAATGGCAAATCCGAGATTTGCCCCACGCCGCGAAAATGTGACATTGTCAAAGTGCCTGTGCGCTATCGGGGGGAAATACACCGGCAGGTGAAACGCCTGTCAAACGCTGTATCCATACAATGAAACCGCATATTCCATCGTATCGGTAACCCCCAAAGGAGTTCCCCATGATTCTTGTCGTTGGTGCAACCGGCCGCCTGGGTGGTCTGGTGGCGAAACATCTGCTCCGGGGCGGCTGGCCTGTGCGCATCCTGGTACGCAACCACTCCCCCTCGGAAGAAGTGGCGCGGCAGGGTTTGGCTACGCCCGCCGGGGCGCTCATCGCCGCCGGAGCGCAGCCGGTTTACGGCGACCTGAAAGACCCCGCTTCGCTGGCGGAGGCCTGCCGGGGCGCGGAAACCGTCATCACCACCGCCAACGCCGCGGCGCGGGGCGGAGCGGACACGGTCGAGACGGTAGAGCGGCAGGGCAACCGCGCCCTCATCGACGCGGCGCGGGCCGCCGGGGTGAAGCATTTCGTCTTCGTCTCCGCCCAGTTCGCCACGCCCGGCAGCCCGTTCCCCTTCCTGGCGGCAAAAGCCGCCGCGGAAGCCTGCCTGCGGGACAGCGGCATGGCGTACACCATCATCGCCCCCGACGCCTTCATGGATGTGTGGTTCACGCAGGTTGTCATTCTGCCCGCCCTGCAGGGGCTGCCCGTCACGGTGGTCGGCAGCGGCAGGCGCAAGCATGCCTTCGTCGCCATGCGCGATGTGGGTGCTTTCATCCTCGCCGCCCTGGAGCACCCTGCCGCCCGAAACCGCCGTCTGGTGGTTGGCGGGCCCGAAGCCGTCTCTTTCCGGGATGCGGCCAGCGCCTTCGGACGCATTCTGGAGCGGGATATCCCCGTGCGAAGCGTCCTGCCGGGGCAGCCCCTCCCCGGCCTGCCGCAGGCGATGTGGCCCCTCGCAGCCAGTTTCGATTACTTCGACTCCCCCGTGGAGATGCGGGGAACGGCCCGCGCCTTTGGTGTCCATCTCACCCCCATGGAAGCCTTCCTTCGCAGGCAGTTGGCTGAATTGATGACGGCGATGCAGAGACCATGATGGAGTGACCCAAAATGCTTTGGGTGCCGATACCGGAATACTTGTAATCGTTCCCTCAGTGCCGGGCACCATTTGCCGGGCCCCTCACAAAAAAAGGATAAACTTATGAAAACGCTTAAATGGATTTTTGCAGTCCCTATCGCCCTCTCCCTGCTGCTTTTCCCGTTGGCACGAGGTTACACAGCGGGGCAGGAACCAATGACCGGTGTGATTTACGTGGACGTGGATGCTACCGGTGCCGGTGACGGTACTTCCTGGACGGATGCGTACACCGACCTCCAGGCCGCGCTGGCCGCTTCCACGAGTGGTACGCAGATATGGGTTGCCGAGGGCGTTTACTACCCCGATATCTCTGCCAACCCCAAGAATTACAACTCCTTCGTGTTGAAGAACGGCGTGGAACTTTACGGCGGCTTTGCTGCCACCGAAACTGCCCTGGCGCAGCGTGATTGGGCAGCCAACCTCACCATTCTCTCCGGCGATATTGACCACAACGATGTCAACGACGATGGCAATTTCATCGCGGAAACGTGGTCTCAACTTGTCGGTGACAACACGTACACCATCGTTTACGCTCCGAATGTGGATGACACCGCTGTGCTGGATGGCTTCATCATTACGGCGGGGTGGTCACGCTCCAGCGGCCCCGGAGATGTGGGCGAAGGCGGCGGCGTGTATCTCGACAACGCCAGCCCCACCCTGCGCAACCTGACTTTCTCCGGCAACATGGCCTATCGCGGCGGCGGTGGCTTGAGCGTTGCCAATAACAGCAATCCCGCCCTGAGCGACATCACCTTTACCGGTAACTATGCCACCCTGAACGGTGGCGGACTATTCGTCACGGATGCCTCCGGTTCGATACAACGCGCCACCTTCAGCGGCAATCGGGCAGATTCGGGGGATAGTTACGGCTCCGGCGGGGGCGTGCACATTGACAAAAGCACGTTTACTCTCACGGATATCACCATCTCCGACAACGTGGCGCGCGCTTACGGGGGCGGGATATACGTCGCGAACAGCGTCGTACACATGGAGTCTGCCACGATTGGGCGCAATGCGACCCTCACCCACATGGGCGGCGGTGCCCACATCAGAGCCAGCACCGTGGGCATCTCCGACACCGTGTTCATCAGCAACACCGCCACCAGCAGCGGGGGCGGACTGTACGCCCAATCCGGTAACGTGGTCGTCTTGACCGGGACGCAGTTCATCAGCAATACTGCCGGTACACAAGGCGGCGGCATCTATACCAACGGAACCGTGAGAGGCACAGACGTCACCTTGCGCGGGAACGTCGCGGCATCCCGCGGCGGCGGGATGGCTGCCGACCGGGCAACCGTGGAACTTGCCCGCCTCACGGTTGAGAACAACACTGCCCAAAACGGCGAAGGCGGCGGGCTGGTCTTCGGCTCTCCCTCCCGGGGCAGTGGAACAGCCACCCTGACCGATGTGGCCATCACGGACAATACCGCCCAGGGAACCTGGGGCGGGGGCGGCGGGGTGGCCCTCACCGCGGGGAGTCTGGTCATCCGCGGCGGACTTATCGCCCACAATGCTGCGCTCGCCTATTATGCGGGCGGAATCTACATGTCCGCCGGATACGTCGCGCTGGAAAACGTCACCATCTCG
>JALVEF010000282.1 GCA_027031185.1 Saprospiraceae bacterium | reverse complement strand
ATCCTTGGCTTTGCCGTCACCGCATTTGCCTTCACCGCATTTGCCTTCACCGCATTTGCCGTCTTTCTTGGCTTTGCCGTCGCCGCACTTACCATCACCGCATTTGCCGTCGCCGCATTTGCCATCCTGCATAGATGCCTTTTGCGCCGTACCGGTTACCTTATCGGCGCCGGTTACTTTTTCAGTTGTGGTCTTGGCTTTGGTATCGGATGAACTGCTGCAAGCAGTCGTAAACATAGCAGTGACGAAAAACAAGCCAAGGAGAACGATCAGATTTGAGAACTTCATTGGACTAAAGGTTTTATGTGAACAAATCCGCAAGCAGCGGAAAAACAAAGGTGGCCAAAGATATTTGTTTTTATTCAAATGAGGCGCAATAAAAGCGCTCCCGATACAAATCATCCGGGCAAAATGTCAGCCCTACTACGTTTTGTTGGGTATTCTCCCTAATACTCCAGGTCCTGTCGGAGTTTTTGCAGTCCATCCCAAAGTGCTTTTTTCAACGGGCGAGCCCCCGGGGACAAAAGCGCACCCACATTGTCTGCAAACAAAAATACAAAGCCGCCGATACGGAGAGGATGATATTTCCGGCAAGCGGCCCGGATACCGGCCGGTACCGGTTCCATACCGAAAACGACCGCCGCACGACAAGCATGCTCGCGCATCAGCTGCACCAAGCTAAACGGCCTTTCCCGATGGCGAATGAATAACAACACGTCTTCTTCGGGATCCCAATCCAGTGCTTTTAAGATATTGTGAACCAGCGCTTTGGAGTCCGGATCATGCCAGGTAGCAGACGAGACTGACAACAGAATCTTTCTATTGTTTTTTCCAAAAAACTTTCCAATTTGACTAAATTGGTCGTCAATTCTGTACAATTCTTCTGTTTCAAACAAAATGTGCAATGGAATGTCCTGCATTATACACCAAACTAAAAAAGCAAAAAGGGGTTTGATATTTCGGAGGAAAAAGACTACCTTTGCAGAGTGTTTGGCGGGTTTCGTGAGCCCTCCTCTTCTTACCGTTCAGGCACAAATGTAGGGACTATTTGGTTATGCCTGCACCCGATGTGTGTAAATCTTCTGTGAGGCAATGGCAAACGCCCTCTTTCGGCAAGTAAGTCCCGGGTTTATGTTATTTGTAACTGTTTGGGTACCCGCTGTTTTTGCGCCAAAAACAGGAGCACCTTAAACAGTTGCTGTTATTTATCTATTTCCGTTAGGTATATTGCGTACTGGTACTTACCGAAAGAGGTAAAAGAAAAGACGCGTGTTTTCCGCTGTGGCAGCGGTATGAAATTGACAAAAAACAGAGAATGATGATAAAGATAAGAAAAACTGACCACCCCAGATTTGAGTCCTTCGACTTTTCAGACATTAAGTTTGGCCGTACCATGAGCGACCACATGTTTGTGGCTGATTACGAGGACGGCATTTGGAAAAACATCCGCATTGAGCCTTACGGTCCTTTGACCGTGGATCCGGCCATGATAGCCTTGCATTATGGTCAGGCCATCTTTGAGGGAATGAAGGCGACAAAGACTTACGATGGGATCCCTGTCATCTTCCGTCCCCGGGATCACGCCAGACGCTTCAATGTGTCAGCACACCGCCTGGCCATGCCGGAATTTCCGGAAGAATTATTCGTAGATGCCATTCGCCATTTGGTAGGAATTGATCACAATTGGATCCCCACCGGCGATGATGCAGCGCTGTATATCCGCCCACTGATGGTGGCAACCGACAACCAGCTAGGCGTGCGCGCCTCCGACCGCTACAAAATGATCATTATCACCGCACCGGCAGGGCCATATTATAGTCACCCGATCAAACTGCTCGCTGAAACTTATTACACTCGTGCCGCCAAAGGCGGCATAGGCTATGTAAAAGCCGCCGGCAACTACGCCGCTTCTCTCCTGCCTGCTCTCGAAGCCAAAAAGAAAGGCTTTGACCAAGTACTATGGCTTGATGCCAAAGAACATCGCTTCGCCCAAGAGGTGGGCACTATGAATATTTTCTTTGTTATTGACGGTGTCGCCATTACACCGGACACAGAAGATAAAACCATCCTGGCCGGTATCACACGCGATAGCATCATCCAAATTCTCCGTGACAAAGGTATTCCCGTCGAAGAGCGTAAGATTTCTATTGATGAAGTCATGGACGCCCACCATACCGGCAAACTGACCGAGATATTCGGCAGCGGCACTGCCGCCGTGGTATCTATGGTGTCAGACCTGCACTACAAAGGCCAGGATATTCGCATCAACGGCGATTACCAAATCGCCAAGTTGGTCAAACGCGAAATCAACGGCATCCGTCAGGGCCTGATTGAAGACAAATTCAACTGGCTGATGCCGGCCATCGTGGACAACGACATCACCGTCTGAGCAGGATAGCATACGCAAAGCATTTTGTTTTGAGACGATTGAATATCGAACACCCGGGTTGCGGTTCGACGATGCTCACCGACCACGGTTCGACGGTTCGACAAGCGGTTCGACAAGCTCACTGTACGAGCGTAATCGAACTATCCCGCACTTTCTTGCCCATAAGTGCGGGGCAGGTGGCCTAATCCGGCAAAAGCTATCAGCCGAAGGGGCAAGGCCTAAGGCAGGCAAAGCTAGTTAATGCGGGGCAACTACGGTCGGTAAGCGATGGGCTTGCCCACTGAGGAGCTTGTCGAAGTGGAGCAACGTCGAAGCCTAGAGTCGAACCGCAACGCCCGCACGTCCCCCTGATACTACCATGGTACCATGGACCATGGACCTTGGACCATCAAAGCGTAAGTGCGGGACCGTTACACCGCCAATTACCTCGCGGCGGTCACGCCGCAAACTTTACACACATTCAAGCCGCTTCGGTAGGAAATACAATTCTTGCACGGTGCAGTCGTTATGTCGCCACAGCTACAATCTAATGCGCCTATTCGCTATGTCCATACTGCTGATGCTCTCCGCCCATAGTGTCCCGGCTCAAGGACAGCCAGCCACAGGTGGCCAGTACTTTGTCGAAATACTGGAAAACAGTGACGCTGTCAAGTGCGGCCGGCTGGATGTACAGGACTCCACACGGCTGGTCAAAGTGTATTACGAAAACGACACCGGGCTTGTATGGCCCCGGGAGCATGCCGTAGCGCTGATCAACCAGCAGGCAGGGAGCCGTCCGCTGTTTTTCATCCATGGGTTTATGGCCGCCATTCTACCTATCTTGCAGCGCACTACCCTGGGTTTCAATTATTTATTTTTTCGCGATCCGGGCGTGCGTACTAAGGCCGTCATTCACATCATCTGGCCATCCAACCGCCTATCCTACCGCCGGAGCAAACGCATCATCCGCACACACCACGCAAAATTGGCGCGCATACTGCGCGATTTTATCCGGCAGCAGCCCGACCGGCAAATTGACCTTTTGTGCCATTCGATGGGCAACCGCCTGTTTTTGGAGACGATACGCCGCAATCCATTTGACGCGCACAGCTTTCGGAAAATTATCCTGGCGGCACCGGACGTCGGTATCAGCGAGTTTGAAGTTTCGATTCCTTACTTGCAACAGTTAGCAGACAGTGTCCTGGTCCTGACCCACCGGAAAGATCGCATTCTACTGGCCTCGCAATGGCGCAACCATAGCCCCCGCCTGGGGCGGACCCCGCCACCGGACCTGCCGTCTTTTATACAAGTGTTGGACTGCACCGATGCACCTATTGACCATACGAGATTAGCCCGCTTGAACAGGCACACCTACTTTCTCGCCTCCGACCGCGCCCGGCACCTGATGGAAGCCTTCTTGTATAACGACGACTTGCAGGCCCCGTCCGATCACACGTGCGGTACGTTGTCCGGCCGGTAAAAAGGACACCGGCTTGGTGTGAAGTAAGCGATTCAAAGGCACAGGCGCCAATAAATCCGGGAGCTGGCGGGCAGAGCAGGAAAAAGTACCATCCCCTTTTCCATCGGATGAAGTACGACGGCTTGAAAAGCAATAAAATTTGGGGCTTTGGCCCACATCCCGGCTCATTTTCGGGGCTAAAGCCCCGATTAGTTTTGGTTCTTTTATCCGTCGGCTAAAGCCGACGGCAAGGCAAGGCAAATTGCCTTATCTTTTTTTGCCGGCGGGCGCCGGCAAAACTACCCCGGCACAGGCGCCAATAAATCCGGGAGCAAGGGGGAGCCGGCGGCTGCCGCAGACAGCCCGGCGACAGTGGTTTGGTATATTCAAATTAATTGGAAGCAGGTGGGCGCGGCCTGATTCGGAGCAGAGAAAGGAATTTTTTCATTTGCCGTCCGATACTTACTTGCCCAAAGTGCGGGGCCGTTACACCGCTATACCGTCATACCGCTACACCGTCACTTACTTGCCCAAAGTGCGGGGCAAATGGCGCTCATCTTGCAAAAAGCATAAGCGTAAGGGGCAAAGCCCAAGTCAAGCAAAGCAAGTAAGTGCGGGACAATTCAACTCAATCCGCTTTGCGGATAAATGCCTAAATTTGCATTCCCGAATTGTGTGACTGTTTACGGTCATGTAATAACTGCTGTATCCGGCAGTCACCGCTGTTAACTAAAAGGCCTACCCATGAGAATCACCTACTACGGACATGCCTGCTTTGGCGTAGAAATCGCCTCCCGGCATCTGCTGTTTGACCCCTTTATCTCCGGCAATCCCAAGGCCAGGGGCTTAATTGATCCGTCCACGGTACCGGCCGACTTCATCCTGCTGACGCACGGACACGAGGATCATGTGTTGGATGCGGAGACCATCGCCAAGCGCACCGGCGCCAAAATCATCTCCAACTTTGAAATTGTATCCTGGTATGGCGCCAAAGGGATCGAAGGCCACCCGATGAATGTGGGGGGCAGCTGGCAATTTCCTTTTGGAAAAGTCAAAATGGTCTCTGCCATCCACTCCAGTACGATGCCGGACGGCACCACCGGCGGTGTGCCTGCCGGATTCGTCATCGAGTCGCCGGAGGGCAATTTCTACATCGCCGGCGACACGTCACTGACCTACGACATGAAGCTGATTCCGCTGTCCACCAAATTGGATTTTGCCATCTTGCCCATCGGCGACAACTTTACCATGAATGCCGAAGATGCGGCCATTGCTGCCGAATGGGTAGAAGTAGAACGCGTCATTCCCTGCCATTACGACACCTTCGGCTACATAGAAATAGACAAAACGCAGGCACGGTCCGCTTTTGCCAAGCGCACCATTGACCTGCACTTTCTCAACATCGGTGAGACGATCGAAGCCACTGAACTCTAAGGCATGGGCAAGGTAGTCGCCATTGCAAACCAAAAGGGCGGTGTGGGCAAGACGACCACCGCCATCAACCTGTCTGCTGCTGTCGCCCTGCTCGAGAAAAAAGTGCTCCTGATAGACGCTGACCCGCAGGCCAATGCTTCTACGGGCATCGGCGTCACCAATTGCGAAGAACTGGCGGGCACGTATGAGTGTCTGGTCGAGGGCTTTGATCCCAAAGAGGCCATCGTAGAGACCCAGACGCCCAATCTCTACCTGCTCCCCTCTTCTATTGACCTGGTGGGGGCCGAGATAGAACTGGCCAACGTTCCCGAACGAGAGTATGCGATGAAGAAGTTTATCGCCCGGGTCCGGGACGATTTTGACTATATCTTCATTGACTGCCTGCCCTCTCTCGGCCTCATCACCATCAACGCACTCACAGCCGCCGACTCCGTACTCATCCCCGCCCAATGCGAAGTCTATTCATTTGAAGGCCTGAAAAAACTCAAAAACACCATCCATCTGGTCCAATCCAAGCTCAATCCCAAGCTACGGATCGAAGGCATCGTCCTGTCTATGTATGACTCGCGGCTCCGCCTGGCCAACATCGTCGTCAACGAAGTCCGCGCTCATGCCGAAGACTACGTCTTTGAGACTATCATCCACCGCAACTCCAAAGTCGCCGAGGCGCCCACGCTCAAACAACCCGTCATCATGTACGATGCATCCAGCAAAGGCGCCACCAACTTTCTCAATCTGGCCAACGAATTCCTGATAAAAAACAGTGACGAGATTTGAGTAATTTTGTGCGCCCACTAAAAAGATCACATGGCAAAAAAGACAAAAAAAGATCTGAGCAAAGGCATCCGCGCACTGCTTGGTGACGATGCCAAGCCGGAGCCGGCACATCAGGCCGCACCGGCTCCTACTGACGTGCTGCAAGTCCCCATTTCACAAATAGAACCCAACCCGTACCAGCCCCGGACCGATTTCAATCCGGAAGAACTCGAAGAACTGGCTCAGTCCATCAAGACCTACGGCATCATTCAACCCGTCACACTGCGCAAGCTGACAACCGGCCAGTATCAAATCATCTCCGGTGAGCGCCGTTTTCGCGCCTCCAAAATAGCCGGATTGGAGCACCTGCCCGCCTACATCCGCACGGCCGATGACCAACTGATGCTCGAAATGGCTTTGGTCGAAAACGTCCAACGAGCCGATCTCAATCCCATCGAAATTGCCACATCCTACCGCCGGCTTATTGATGAGTGCCGGCTCACTCACGAAGCACTATCGGAGCGGGTAGGCAAAAAGCGGAGCAGTATCACCAATTATCTGCGCCTGCTTGAATTGCCTCCCCAAATCAAACAAGCTCTCAAGTCCGGCCAAATTTCCATGGGGCATGCGCGCGCACTCGCCGGCGTGGACGATATCGCCATTCAGCTCTCCGTATTCGGGGAGATTGTTTCCCAATCGCTCTCCGTTCGTGCCACAGAAGCCCTCATCGCCGGATTTAAACAACAGCCGGGCAAAGAGAAGAAAAAACCCGCTGCCCTGTCGCCCGAATACCGAAAAATCATCGCCGACTTGCAGCGCAAACTGGAGACACGGGTCCGCCTGAAAGTAAACGCCAAAGGCAAAGGAACCATCCAAATCCCCTTTGCCAATACCAAGGAGCTAAACCGCATTTTGGATATCCTGGACTTATAAGTCCATTGCACCGACCTAAACCGATGGCTCGCTACTGCTATGAGACGATACCGCCTACTGCTACCGCTTGTCCTGCTTGTGTCCTTCATCTACTTGCTCCAACGGCCGCTGCGCCGGCCCGGCCCGGCCGCAGGCGCTTTCTTAAGTCCATTTACCGGTTTCCGTCTCAACGATGTGCCCGTCCATCCCCATCGCCAAACCAAAGATTTACAGCTCTCCGGACTGCGGGATAGCGCCCTTGTACAAACGGATACACTCGGCATCCCCCATATCTTTGCCCACAATCTGCCGGATGCCTTTTTTGTCCAAGGATACCTGACCGCAAGAGAACGACTCTGGCAGTTGGATTTTTCTGCACGCGCCGCCGCCGGACGGCTCGCTGCCGTACTAGGCCCCAAAGCACTTGACTACGACAAACACCAACGGCGCCTGGGCTTGCCTGCCGCCGCCCAAAAAATTGTGGCCCGGTGGGATGAAGACCCACAACTCAAATCGGTGATCCAGTCGTACAGCGATGGCATCAATGCCTATATCCTCCAATTGAACCACAATCACCGGCTGCCGGTAGAATTCCAATTGCTCAACTATAAGCCGGAGCCTTGGTCTCCCTACAAGACGGCGCTCATCTTCCTGTCCATGGCCAAGACACTCAACTACCGGAATCACGATAGGGAAATGTCCAATTTGCTGGCTGCCCTGGGGCCGGACCAAGTCCGTTTCTTGTTTCCCGAATTTAATCCCAAACAAAAAGTCATTGTCCCCGACGCGGGCCAGTGGGCGCACATCCCCCATCCACTGACCACGGCTACCGCCGACAGCACCCGGACACCATTCCCGCCGGAGAACCACAGTCCCGCTCATGTCGGCTCCAACAATTGGGCCGTAGCCGGCAGCAAAACCCGTCACAAAAAGCCCATACTGTGCAATGATCCCCATCTCAATCTCTCCTTGCCCTCCATTTGGCTACCCATCCACCTACACACACCGGAACTCAACGTCATGGGCGTCTCACTCGTCGGGCTACCCGGCATTATCATCGGCTTCAACGACCACATTGCGTGGGGGCTGACCAATGCTTCTCAGGACGTACTCGACTGGTACCGAATCCACTGGACGGATAGTACACACACCCATTATCGCCTAGACGACAAGGACGTACCTGTCACGATTAGGTACGACACCATCCGCGTCCGCTCGCACCACCCCGTCATCATAGAGACCCGAATCACCTATTGGGGGCCGGTCATCAAAGACTCATCCGATCTGGCCATGAAATGGCTCTCGACGATGGATGTGGGGGGAGACGAATTGCGTACTTTCCTGGGCTTGATGCGCGCCCGCAACTACAAGGACTTTCGTGCGGCCGTGGAGCACTTTTCGCTGCCCGCCCAAAACTTCGTCTTTGCCTGCACGGATGGCGACATCGCCATCCGGGTGCAAGGCAAGCTGCCCGTCAAAAATAAAGAACAGGGGCGTTTTGTCCAGGATGGCAGTACAACCCGAAATGACTGGCACGGCTTTATCCCGCAGGAGCATCTACCCGAACTGAAGAATCCCACACGTGGCTTTGTCTTCTCAGCCAATCAAAATCCCACGCCTCCCTCCTATCCCTACTATTACAACGGCGATTTTTCGGACTATCGCTGCCGCGCCATCTATGCCACACTCAGCCATCTCAACGGCCTGTCAGTAGAGGATATGATGCGCTTGCAGACCAGCAGTTACAGTTTTTTGGCCGCCGATGCCCTGCCTTTAATGATAGAAGCATTGGATACATCCAGACTAAAACGAGGCGAATTGGACATGCTCTCCCGCCTTCGCCGGTGGGATTATTTTTACCGCAAAGACCGGATAGAGCCGGTGCTCTTTCAGGTGTGGTTTCAGCAGCTCAAGATGCGCACCTGGGACGAAATCCTGCAATGGGAGGACTCGCTCCGGATCCGCCTGCCCGATGACTGGCGCCTGATCGCCTTGATGCAGGATACCACGCACCAATATTTTGACCTGATTTCCACACCGGAGCACGAGGACCTGTCGGATATAGTCACCCTCGCCTTCGGTGATATGGTGGATCAGCTGGCCGAGCGATACAATGAAGCTCACTACACCTGGGCGGATTACAACAAGGGTCAAATCCGGCACTTACTTCGGTTTGATGCCTTTTCGCGGCCTGTACGTGCAGACGGCGAGGCCCACACGATCAATGCGCTCCACGGCCACTTCGGTCCATCTTGGCGGATGATTGTGGAGCTGGGCACGCCGGTACGCGCGTTTGCCTCCTGGCCCGGAGGCGTATCCGGCAATCCCGCTTCGCCTGACTATGACAATTGGGTAGATACCTGGACCCAAGGCCGCTACGTCCAACTGAGCTTTCCGGCTGCGCCGCTAGACGCGGCCGCAGCGGCACTCCGAAACACCGAAACATTCGCACCATGAAGTCCTTGTTGCAAATCGCCTTTTTGGCCATTGCAGGCTGGTACACGCGCTTTGTGCTGCCGTGGTGGGGGCTGGCGCTTGTCGCCGCCATAGGGGCTTTTGCCTTTCACCAGCGCCAAAAGCGAAGCTTTTGGCTGGCCTTTGTGACCGGTGCATTACTCTGGGGGATCCCGGCCTACCAGGCAGATGCAGCCAATGACTTTGTGCTGGCGCAGAAAGTAGGGCTTTTGTTGGGAGCACTTTCGCCAAAAAGCTTACTTTTGTTGACAGCGGCTACCGGCGGCTTGCTCGGCGGACTGGGTGCATGGACGGGCAGTGCAATCCGCTACTTGTTGCGAAGATGATTTTGAAGTAACTGTTTGGGTGCTCCTGTTTTTAGGGATAAAATAGGCATTTGTGCACAAATACAGCGGGTACCTAAACAGTTACATTTTGAAAAGCTTTCCCGCCTTGCGGCGGGATTAGGTTTTCGTTCCGTCGGCTGCCCGGCTGCGCAGTACTACCCACCGTGCAGTCTGCCTGAGTGGCCCGGGCGGATATCCGGATGAGCCATAGGGTTCTGGTGTGCATGTGACACATCGACGGTTTACCGGTCTATCTTAACGACATAAAAACAGGGAAAATGGTCCAAAATCTGGGTTTGGAGGATTCGGTGCTGAATCACTTTGTCGGCCAAATGCGGGATGTCAAAATTCAGCAAGACCGGATGCGCTTCCGCAAGAACATGTTTCGCATCGGGCAGATTATGGCGTATGAAATCAGCCGCCACCTGGAATATGTGGACAAGCTGGTGGAAACGCCGCTCGGCACCACCACGTGCCGCTATGCCCCCGGCCGTATTGTCATTGGTACCATTTTGCGTGCCGGTTTGCCCTTCCACAACGGCTTTTTGGACTTTTTTGAAGAGGCAGACAATGCCTTTATCGGTGCCATGCGGCGACACCACCGCGACGGCTCGTTTGAGATCGGCGCCGACTATCTGACGGCGCCGGACCTGACCGGTGCCACCCTGATCCTGTGTGACCCGATGCTGGCCACCGGCGCCTCTGCCGTCAAAGCCCTTGAACTGCTCCGGCAAAACGGCACGCTACGGTCCATTCATTTTGCCACGATTATTGCTTCCACCTATGGCATTGAATACCTGCGCCGCGAGTATCCGGATGTACGCATTTGGACTGCAGCCGTGGACGAAGAACTGACGGCCAAGTCTTATAT
>JALVEF010000281.1 GCA_027031185.1 Saprospiraceae bacterium | reverse complement strand
CCGCGCATCTCTGCGTATTAATTTGGGCAACCGACCACTCAAACCTATAAGGTTTTGGAAACCTAATAGGTTTTATTGTTCCTAAAAACAGCGGGCACCTAAACAGTTACTACCTTTGATGCCGCAAACCGTGTGTATGGCAAAATCAAAAAAGAAATATTACGTCGTCTGGGCCGGACGCAAACCGGGTGTGTACGACACTTGGGAAGCCTGCCGGGAACAGGTGTTTGGACATCCCGGAGCCAAATATAAGTCGTTTCCTACGCGCCAGGCAGCTGAGGCGGCCTATAGGTCCGGTCCGCCGCCGGCAGAGACTTCAAACCGCGCGCGCCCCACAGGGCGCGCAAACTCTTCTCCTGTAATCCAAAAACAGGCCATAGCCGTGGATGCCTCCTCGCGAGGCAATCCGGGTATCATGGAGTACAGGGGCGTGGATCTGGCCAGCGGACAAGAGGTCTTTCGTGTGGGGCCTTTTGACGATGGTACTAATAATATTGGTGAATTTCTGGCCATCGTACACGCATTGGCTTTGCTGGAAAAGCAGGGCAAGCAGGATTGGGTCATCTATACGGACTCGCACACGGCGCTCGCATGGGTGCGCAATCGGCGGGTCAAGACGACACTGGAACGCACGCCGCGCAATGAGAAGTTGTTTGAACTCATAAACCGCGCCATCCACTGGCTGCAGACGCACGACTACCACAACCGGATACTAAAATGGGATACCGACCGATGGGGTGAAATCCCCGCCGACTTCGGACGGAAATAATATTCTGAGCGAGCTCCGGCAGGAGGCCCTGGCGGAAAAAGAGAAGGGACACGCTTTTGGCGCGTCCCTTATTTTGATTGGACCGGTATTTATTATTTGTAACTGTTTAGGTGCTCCTGTTTTTAGGGATAAAATAGGCATTTTTGTTCCTGTTGAAGCGAAAATTTTCGATGCGTAGCAGCGCTACGTGAGAAAATTTTTGCAAAAACAGGGGCAAAAAGGGCATTTTAGCGCAAAAACAGCGGGTACCTAAACAGTTACTATTATTTAATGCGATTGCGTCTTTTTCGCTTGCCTTTGGTCTTTGCGGCCAGTTGGAAGGCTTTGTAAATATTGACGGTGGCGCCGGTCTTGCACAGCGAACTGAAGGGTACCAGCTCGCCGTCGCCACCGGGTTTTTTGACGGAGTAGTTTTGGGGAACGCCGGATTTTTCGATGATTTCCTTGAGCTGTCGTGCGGACAAATCGGGGAAGTAGGATAGGATCAGGGCCGCTGCACCGGCGGCAGACGGAGAGGCCATGCTGGTGCCGGATGCGTCGCCGTAATTGTTGTCCGGGGTAGTGGAGTAAATGGAGACTCCAGGGGCGAAGATGTCCACATTCTTCTTGCCGTAGTTGGAAAATGAAGCGACGGCATCTTCACCGGATTTGTAGGAGAGGGCACCAATTTCCATCCAGGAGCGGCAGGTCTTTCTGCCCAGGCCGAGGAATCCGTGCTTGCGGTACATGTCATTGGGGAAGTTGTCAGTAAAGTCGTTGTTTTTGGCATCGTTGCCGGCAGCGTGTACGAGAAGGACGCCGTGCTTTTCGGCGTATTTGACGGCCTGGTCCACGATGTCTTTGTTCCAGGCGTAGCTCTTGCCAAAGCTCATGTTGATAATGTGGGCGCCGTTATCCACAGCGTATCGGATGCCATTGGCGACGTCCTTGTCGCGCTCATCGCCGTCGGGGACGACGCGGACGGCCATAATGCGAACGTTGTTGGCGACACCTTTGATGCCGATCCCGTTGTCACGGATGGCGCCGATGATGCCGGCGACGTGCGTGCCATGGAAGGCATCGGGGCCTTTGACATTATTGTTGCCGTAGTAACGTTCGTGAACGTCATTATAATTGTCACCGACGATGTAGCGCGGGTCGAAGCTGGGGTTGTAGTGGTATTTGTACTGGGTGGAGAAGTAGTCAATGGCGCCTTCGAGCTGGTCGTCAATATCCTTGCGGATTTCGTCAATGGAAGTGACTCCGTCGGCCAGGTAGCGTCTGGCAATACCGGCACCCATCATGACATTGGGGTCATCGGAGGGGAGAGAGTCCAGATTGGCTTGGGCGAGGGCTTTGTCGCCAAGAGCCTTTTGGAGGGCATCCAGGGCAGTGTGGATGCGGTCCTTGGTCTCCATCATTTGGTCGAGCTGCTTTTTGGCCTCTTCGCGCTTGGTGTTGACTTCTTCTTTTAGCCGGAGATAGTACTCGTATTCTTTGCGGGCTTTGCCCTTGAGCTGGTTGGGATCAGCGTGGGCAAATTTCTTTTTGAACTTGACATACAGGCGGGTGACTTCGAGTTGGTCGGCATCCACGTTGCGTCCGTCTTTGCCGCCGATGAAGTTCCATCCATAGACGTCGTCAATGTAGCCGTTGTGATCGTCGTCAATGCCGTTGCCGGCGATTTCGCCCGGATTGCGCCACATGATGTCGTGAAGGTCTTCATGCTCGGGATCCACACCACCATCAATCACAGCGACAATGATGGTTTTTTGTGGTTTATGATCGGCCAGCTCGTCATAAGTACGCTCGGTGCTCATGCCGTTGATACCGTCTTTTTCCTTGTCGAGGTTAAACCAATTTTTCGGTCCGCGCTGCGCATCGGCAGTGTGCCAAAGGAGCAGCAACATCAAAGCCACAAGTTTTGTTTTCATTTCTTTGTTTTATTGTAACTGTTTAGGTGCTCCTGTTTTTAGGGATAAAATAGGCATTTTTGTTCCTGTTGAAGCGAAAATTTTCGATGCGTAGCAGCGCTACGTGAGAAAATTTTTGCAAAGACAGGGGCAAAAAGGCCATTTTAGCGCAAAAACAAGGGGTACCTAAACAGTTACGGTTTATTTGGGACATTCGATCCCGTGAAAAAAGTCTGTTTTTGGTGAGAAGGGTA
>JALVEF010000280.1 GCA_027031185.1 Saprospiraceae bacterium | reverse complement strand
TACCCGTTTATGGACGAAGCCTGAGCACCTCCTCGTGCCGTGATGGAGAGAAAATGTGTGTCCGGCCTCCGGCCGGACATTTTTTGTCGCTGCTGTAATACCCCGGCATCCGGTGGTTAAAACCAGGCCTATGACAGCCCGCAAACAAAAGAGCACATTTTGCCCGGCAGATCCGGACAATTTGACTGTTAGTCACTAACTTGGCGGTATTCAAACCCAAAAATCATGACACGCAAACTTAGTTTATGGTGGATCCCCCTGATCCTGCTCCTGGGAGCCGGCTATTACGGCTACCGTATCTACAATAAACCCCACCGGCAAGTGGCATCCGCGCCGGCCGACTACAGCCTGACGGCCAGCGACCTCATCAACGCCTTTGAAGCCAACGAAGATGCCGCCAACACGAAGTATCTGGACAAGCTCATTGAAGTTAATGGTGTCTTAAACGCTGTCAAAAAAGAAGATGACGGCGGATTATCCGTTATTTTAGCAACAGACAACGACATGACCTCCGTGATTTGCAACTTTGTGGATACGCCCAACGCCCACCTGCCACCGGAAGGCTCCCTTGTCAAAATCAAGGGAATCTGCTCCGGCTACCTGGGCGATGCTGTCCTGGAACGCTGTGTCCTCGTCGAATAGAATCACAAAAGAAACACACCCAATGAAGAAAGTTCTTTCACTTCTACTCCTGCTGGCGATCGTGACGCTGCAGGCACATGCCCAGCGCTACGGCACACGCACCGGCACCATTACCTTCCACTCCGAGACGCCGCTGGAGACTATCCACGCCGTCAATCACGCCGCCCGTGGTGTCATTGACGCCGATTCCAAAAAGGTACAATTTGCTGTCCTCATCAAAGGTTTCCAGTTCAAAAAGGCCCTGATGCAGGAGCACTTCAATGAAAATTACATGGAGAGCTCCAAATTCCCCAAGGCCGTCTTCAAAGGCGAGATCGTTGAAGGCGACCCGGATTTTCACCAGCCGGGCCCCTACGACGTTGTCGTCGCCGGTAAGCTCACCATCCACGGCGTGACGCATGATGTCAAAGTCCCCGGCACCATCGCGATGTCCAAAGCAGGTGCACAAATCAATGCGAGTTTCACTGTCAAGCCCGCCGACTATGGCATCAAGATACCCGCCCTCGTCAAAAACAAAATCGCCAAAGAAATCAAGGTCACGGTAGATGCGCTTCTGCCGATGCTTCAGAAAAAGTGACTCCGAGACTACAGCCAGAATGGTATAGCGGTCCCGGTTTCCCTTGGGATTCCCTCATGGCTTTCGGCTTGCGCCGTCAAATGGGGCAAAAACAGCGGGGACTTAAACAGTCACATTTCACTCCTGCGACAGATTTAGATTGGGAGAAATCGTATGCTTCGTCTCCTCACTGTAAAAGGCGTGGATATGCCGGACGACGTCCTCCGGATCATCCGTAATATAAAACAAGTCCAGGTCCTCAGCATTGATATTGCCAAAGGCCAACATCGTATCCCGGAGCCAGTCACGTAAGCCGGTCCAAAAATCACTACCCACGAGTACTACGGGCACCTGACTGATCTTGCGCGTCTGCATTAGGGTCAGGACTTCAAACAACTCATCCATCGTACCAAAACCACCCGGCAGCACCACAAAAGCCTGCGCGTATTTGACAAACATGACCTTGCGCACAAAGAAAAAGCGAAAATCCAGGCTCTTGTCCGGGTCAATATAGGGATTATCATGCTGCTCAAAGGGCAGGGCAATATTCAGGCCCACCGAAGTACCGTTGGCCTCAAAAGCACCCTTGTTGCCTGCCTCCATAATCCCCGGGCCTCCCCCGGTGATCACACCAAAGCCGCTCTCCACCAGCTTGTGGGCGATTTCCACAGCCAACTCGTAATATTTGGAGCCGGGCTTGGCCCGGGCCGAACCGAAAACGGAGATACACGGTTCGATTTTATTCAGGATGTCAAAGCTGTTGACAAACTCCGAGATCACCTTAAACATCGTCCAGGAGTTTTCCCCCTTGATATGCGGCGACCATTCCTTGCGTATTTTTTTCTTCTGCATCATGGTTTACTATTTGCATAAGTAGCAACTGTTTCGGTGCCCCCGTTTTTAGCACAAAAACAGCGGGTACCGGACAGTCACCATAAGTATAGGATGGCCTCTGTACAGAGGCCAAAGGGCAACAAAGATACGAATTTCAGGAAAACGCCACACCTGCCTGGTGTATCAAATGGATGCGGCCAGATGTCAAAATCCCATATCCGGCAAATACATCTCCACGTCCTTGGCCGTAATCTCATCTCCGGCAGACAGGATCATCAGACGTTCCACCACATTGCGCAGTTGGCGCACATTGCCGGGCCACTCATAACGCATCAGGGCCTTCATCGCATCATCCGACATGGTTTTCAGTGGCAATGTCGGTGTCTTGCTGTGGTGCAGTTTCAGGAAATGCTCCACTAACAGGGGAATATCTTCCAGGCGTTTTTTCAGCGGCGGCACCGTGATCGGGATGACATTCAGACGGAAATACAGGTCTTCTCTGAATGTACCCTTCTTTACCGCTTCCATCAGGTCTTTGTTGGTAGCTGCGATGACGCGGACATTGACCTGCATAGACTTTTCCGAACCGACCGGCGTGATCGTGCCTTGTTCCAGTGCACGCAGCACCTTGGTTTGCGCGTCCCAGCTCATATCCCCAATTTCATCCAAAAACAACGTTCCGCCATCGGCCATCTTGAACTTCCCCACTCGATCCTTATCCGCACCGGTAAAAGCTCCTTTCTTATGACCAAACAACTCGCTCTCGATCAGATCCTTGGGGATAGCAGCGCAGTTGACTTCCACGTATGGCTTGTCGTTGCGCGGACTCTTGGCATGTATCCACTGAGCCACCAGCTCCTTTCCTGCACCGTTGGGTCCCAGCACGAGT
>JALVEF010000279.1 GCA_027031185.1 Saprospiraceae bacterium | reverse complement strand
ATCCTGGATATTTTTGCCGGGCGGGCACGGACGGCGCAGGCCCGCAAACAGGTGGAACTGGCCCAATTGCAGTACATGTTGCCACGGCTTCGCGGTATGTGGACGCACCTGGAGCGGCAGCGTGGCGGAATCGGGATGCGCGGCCCCGGGGAGAAAGAAATCGAAACGGACCGTCGTATCGTGCGCGACCGCATTGCCAGGCTCAAGAGAGAATTGAAGACGATTGACCGGCAGAGCCAAACCCGCCGCAAGAACCGGGGGCAGCTCATCCGCGTGGCATTGGTGGGCTACACCAATGCCGGTAAGTCCACCTTGTTCAATTTGCTGACCAAGGCGAATGTGCTGGCCGAAGATAAACTATTTGCGACACTGGATGCAACCACGCGAAAGGTCGCCTGGGCAGGCGTACCTTTCTTGTTGGCAGATACCGTTGGTTTTATCCGCAAGCTCCCACATCACCTGATAGAGAGTTTTAAGTCCACGTTGGATGAGGTTCGAGAGAGTGATATATTGCTGCACGTGGTAGATGTGGCGCATCCGCAGTTTGAAACGCACATTGAGACGGTGGAAAAGACGCTTGCGGAACTGGATGCGGCTGACAAGCCTACTTTGCTGGTGTTGAACAAGATAGACCTGTATCGTGCGCGGTATTTTGATAAGCTGTTGGACAAGGCTACCAAGGCGGAGTTGGAGGCGGAACTCTTGTCGCGCGTAGCGCGCAAACACGAAAAAGAAAGTTTATTGCTATCAGCGGTGACGCGTGAGCACATTCCCGAGCTCCGCGAAAAATTGCTTGATATGGTGAGGCGTCAGTATGCGGTGCGCTATCCATATCAGACGCGGCGGTGGTGACTATGCGTCTAGTGCCCTGTCCAGGTCTTCTATCAGGTCGTCCACGTGTTCGATGCCGACGCTGAGTCGCAGGAGCGAGTCATGGAGGCCTGCTTTCAGACGCTCTTCGCGAGGGATGGATGCGTGTGTCATTGTGGCCGGATGGCCGATGAGCGATTCGACGCCGCCGAGGGATTCGGCCAGTGAAAAGAGATGTGTGCGCTCAGCGATGGCCTTGGCGGCTTCGATGGTGTCTTCGGTAAGGTCAAATGAAATCATAGCACCGAAGAGTCGCATTTGTCGTTTGGCGATTTGATGATTGGGGTGGTCGTCAAAGCCGGGCCAGAAAACGCGGTTGATTTTGTCTTTTTGGCGGAGGTGGTGCGCAATTTTTTCGGCGTTTTCGCAGGCGCGCTGCACGCGAACGTGCAGGGTCTTGATGCCGCGGAGGGTGAGGAAGCAGTCCATAGGGCCGGGGACGGCCCCGGATGCATTCTGTATGAATGCGAGTCGTTCGGCCAGCTCATCATCGTTGGTCATCAGGGCGCCGAGGACGACGTCGGAATGGCCGTTGAGGTATTTTGTGGCGGAGTGCAGGACGATGTCGGCGCCGAGGTCGAGAGGATTTTGCAGGAAGGGTGATGCGAAGGTATTGTCCACGACGGTGATGATGTCTTTGCCGTTGGCGGCAGCGCAGACGGCTTCGATATCAATGATATTGAGCAGGGGGTTGGTGGGTGTCTCTATCCAAATGAGCTTGACGTCGTCGGAGATGTGATTGGGGATGCTGTGTGCATCGGCCATGGAGGTGAATTCGGATCGGATGCCGAATTTTTGGTAGATCGCGCGCATTTGGCGGTAAGATCCGCCGTACAAGTCATTGGTGGAGAGTATTTTGTCGCCGGGTTTGAGCAGTTTTAATATGGCGTCCATGGCTGCCAGCCCACTGCCGAATGCGATGGCGTGACGTGCGTTTTCCAAAGCGGCGAGATTGGCTTCCAGGACGTTCCGGGTGGGGTTTTGGGTGCGGGAGTACTCAAAACCTTTGTGTCGGCCTGGAGATTGCTGCACATAGGTGGATGTCTGGAAGATGGGTGTCATAATGGCGCCCGTGGCGGGGTCGGGTTGGATGCCGGCGTGGATGGCTTTGGTTTCGATTTTCATGTATCGCGAGTTGGATAGTGAAGTGTAACTGTTTAGGTGCTCCTGTTTTTGTGCTAAAAACAGGAGCACCTAAACAGTTACAGTGAAGTGACAAAAAAAGCAACTCCGGAAACCCCGAGTTGCTTTGAGTGTTATGGAACTGCCGGCTGCTCAGTTGAGTGCGTTTTGCAACTCTTTTCCGGCTTTGAATTTGGCCATGTTTTTTGCGGGGATTTTGATTGTTTCGCCGGTGCGCGGATTGCGGCCGGTGCGCGCAGGGCGGTGGTTGACGGAGAAATTACCGAAACCCGGTAGTCGGACGTCGCCGCCGTTTTTCAGGGCATTGGTAATTCCGTCCAAGACGGCATTGACGGCTGCGGCGGCTTGTGCCTTTGTAATGCCGCTTGCTTCTGCTACGTGAGCGATCAGTTCTGATTTGGTCATTTTTCAGATAGTTAAGTTTAGTGAATTGGCACCGATCCCGTACTTGCTTTGCCTTGTTTTTGACGCAAGGGCAGCTGCGGTACAGGGCCGTTCCATGAATTGCTTCGCGGGCACATTCCATGGCCGGTGTGGCTACTTGAAGCACGTCCGAACCCGGGTCCATCTTGCATCATAGCGGATGGGGTGCCCCAAAGACTGCGCGCGAAGTTAAGATGAGATTTTGTTTTGGCAAAAAAAAAGGGAGATAACCGGTGTTTTTCTGCCAAAATGGCCGGACTTTGGATAAAAGTAACTGTTTAGGTAGCCGCTGTTTTTGCGCTAAAATGCCTATTTTATCCCTCAAAACGGGAGCAGCTGAACAGTTACGGATAAAAACGCTTACTTTCGGGGTGAACACAGCCTGGCTGATGTTGAATTGTAACTGTTTAGGTACCCGCTGTTTTTGTGCTAAAATGCCCTTTTTGCCCCTGTTTTTGCAAAAATTTTTCTCACGTAGCGCTGCTACGCATCGAAAATTTAATGTACAGA
>JALVEF010000278.1 GCA_027031185.1 Saprospiraceae bacterium | reverse complement strand
TGCCGCTAGCGTTCATCCTGAGCCAGGATCAAACTCTCCATTGTTAAGTATTCTTAACGGGCCTTTCCTCTCTACTCTCTTGTCAATATCACCCCTACGCTTTTCGTAAGGGGATGCAAAGATACGTTAATATCTTTTATTGCGCAACAGTGCTATGGAATTTTTTTCCAAAACCTATCTACGCATCACTGTCGTCTGATGTTTCGTTCGGTGTTTGGTCCGGTTTGGGTGATTCACCGGCATCTGCGACCGGCGTCTCACCTTCCGGTGTATCGTCACCTTCGGCATCTGCATCGGAGAGCGCTTCTGCTGCGGATTCTCCGGATTCCGCCTGCGCCACGGCTTCTTCGGCGTGCGTGGTTTCTTCGACAGTATCAGCGGACGCGCCGGTGGCTTCTTCTGCTACTTGCTCCGCAGATGAATCGGCTTCAGTCGGTGCCTCCGGTTGGTCTTGAGCTACATCAGCTTCCGGGGCCTCAGGTTCCGGAGCCGGAGGAGCTGTTTCAGCAGCAAGCTCCGGCTGGCCGGCAGCGCCCAGACTTTGCTCCAGTTGTTTGCGCAGTTGCTCGAATTCTTCCAGTTCTCCCAGACGGGAGACTTCTTTTTTACCGGTATGTTTTTTCAGCAAATTGCGCGTTTTGGTTCTTTCCTTTTGCTGCTTCTCTTTGACCATCTCACCGGCTTCACGGCGAATGTCATCGAGATAGCGGAGGTGTGATACCAAGATGCGCTTGTCGTCCCGGTCAAATTCCAAGACCTTGAAAGTAAGCTCTTCGCCCACCTCAGCCATCTTGCCATTTTCTTTCTTTATGTGGCGGATGGGGGCGAATGCTTCCAGGCCGTAGGGCAACTGCACGATGGCACCTTTTTCGTCCTTTCGGACGATAGTGCCTTGGTGATATGAACCCACGGGGAAGACGCTTTCGAATGTATCCCAGGGATTCTCTTCCAGCTGTTTGTGACCCAGTGAGAGTTTCCGGTTTTCCTTGTCTATTTCTAATACGATGACGTCAATCTCCTCCCCTACTTTAGTAAATTCTGACGGGTGGGAATAGCGCTTGAGCCAGGACAGATCGGAGATGTGGATCATACCGCCGATTCCTTCGGCCAGCTCTACAAAGACCCCGTAAGGTGTCAAGTTTTTGACCACACCTTTGTGCTTGGTACCTTCGGCAAAGCGCTCTTCGATGCTATCCCACGGGTCGGGTGTAAGCTGCTTGATGCTCAGAGACATCTTTTTGGCTTCTCTGTCCACGGTGACCACTTTGGCATCATAGACTTCGCCGAGTTTGAAGTACTCTTTGGCGTTGACCGGCTGACTGGACCAGGTGACTTCGGAGACGTGTACGAGGCCTTCTACACCAGGTGTGATTTCCAGGAAGGCGCCATAGTCTGCTATATTGACGACCTTGCCCTTGACCACGGAGCCTTCTTGGATGCTTTCATCCAAGACATCCCACGGATGTGGCTGCAAAGCTTTTAGGCTTAGCGATATGCGTTTTTTGTCTTCGTCAAAGTCCATGACGACGACATTGAGTTTTTGGTTAATCTTGAGCACATCGCTGGCATAATTGGAACGTCCCCAAGAGATATCACTGTTATGGAGCAAGCCATCCACGCCGCCCAAATCGAGGAATGCCCCGAAGTCGGTGATGTTTTTGACAATGCCCTCCAATACTTGGCCACGCTCCAGTGAGGCGACGATTTTTTCGCGTTGCTCTGCCAAGTCACTTTCGATAAGTGCCTTGTGGGAAACGACAGCATTTTTGATGGCCTCGTTGATTTTCACGACCTTAAATTCCATGGTTTTTCCGACATAGTCCTCGAACTCGGTCACGGGCCGGATATCCACTTGCGATCCAGGCAGGAATGTATCCAAGCCATCTACATTTACGATCAAGCCGCCTCTGGTCATACTAACCACAGTACCAGTCACAATGGAACCGTCATTGTAGGCCTTGACCAGGCTTTCCCATGCACGCAGGATTTTGGCTTTGCGCCGTGAGAGCACCAGTTGGCCTTTTTCGTCTTCCAGTTTTTCGACATAGACGGCCACGGTATCACCGGGCTTGAGGTCGGGTGTGTCCCTAAATTCAGTAAGAGAGACTATGCCGTCTGCCTTATAATTCAAATCAATAACCACGTCACGGCCAGAAATCTCTCGCACGACACCGTCCACGATCTGGTTCTCTGTAAGCGTTTGCAACTTGGATTCGTACTCGCGCGCCAATTCCTTGACCCGTTCATCGGAGAGATCCAAGCGCTCCTCATCCGCGCTGTCCCAATCAAACTGGTCATGGGGGGTATTATCCTCTTGTATTTCGTCTTTGACTAATTCTGCCAACAAGTCTTTCCCGCTGGTTTCATTATCGTTTCCGGAAACCTCCGCTTCGTCGGTAGCGTGCAGTGCGGCTGCTTCGTCCGAAGCGGGCGATGGTGCCATTTCATCAGTAGCGGGCGGTGCTACCGCTTCTTCAGTAGCGGGCGATGATGCCGCTACGTCGTCGACTGGTTCGGGCGTTGGCTCCGCCACGGTAGGAGCTGACATCAGGCTTTCGGCAGTTTCAACCGGTACATCCCCAGTTTGGGTCTCTTCCGGCGAAGCTACCTGGTCTTGCGGTGTTTCGTGGACCGCATCGGTGTTTTGTTCAAGATTTTCGGATGCATTTTGTGCTTCCTCTTGATTTTCAAGATTTTTTTCGTCGTTGAGCATTGAAAGAATCCTCGTTTGGTGAACAAAAAGGGTTTTTAAGCGCCCGCATTCGGGCAAAAGCGGTGCAAAGGTAGGGTTTTTTTTGCACTTTCACCGGTAAATACGGTTTAGCGGCCCCGCACTTACTTGCTTTGCCGGATTTGTAACTGTTTAGGTACCCGCTGTTTTTGCGCTAAAATGGCCTTTTTGCCCCTGTTTTTGCAAAAATTTTCTCACGTAGCGCTGCTACGCATCAAAA
>JALVEF010000277.1 GCA_027031185.1 Saprospiraceae bacterium | reverse complement strand
ACTCGGGCGCGCAGTCGACAATCCGCCGGAAGGCCGGGGAGAGGCGCTGGTATTGGTTCCAGCGCCACCAGTTGCGCAGTCGTTGGGTGAGGGTTCTGATCATTTGACGGCCTCCCGGATGACGATGTCTTGCCCGCTGTTGGGGTCGTGGATGACGCCGCCTCGACGCAGTACGGGCGCGAGAGGGCCGGGGTCGTTGATCAGGATGAAGCGGCGCTCGCCGCCGCGCCGGGGAAGCGGGCTGAGGATGCCGCCCCGAACGAGTCCGGCGATGTAGTCCCGAATGTTTTCGTACTGGCGCTCCGGTTCGTTGGCGATGACGGAGAGAATGCCGGGAATGCTGACCTTCCGGTCTTTCCGGATGATCCACCAGACGCGCTCGCGGATGGTGCGGCGCTTTTGCCTGGCGGCGCCGTCAACGCGCATGGCGGCTTGGGCGATGATGAGCTTCCGCCCGTCGTCGGTGAGCCGATAGCGCCCGGATTCAATGGTTTCCGCGAGGCCGCGTGATTTCAGAATTTGCAGGGCGCGTAGTACGTCGCTCCATTGTCCTTGGTCTGGTTCCAGGTCTTCGAGGCGGGCGTGGCCTCGGCGCTGGCCCAGTTGCATTAATAGTTTCTTTGCAGTCCACATGGTTTATCGTCTCCTTCTGGTGGGGAGGCGGGTTTGCCAGTCTTCACAGAGGTCGGCGCCCTCCATGTCGGCTGCGGTGACTTTGTCTACGCCAAGGGCCTTGGCGGCTTGTTCGATGCGGGCTATGGCGTTGAGTACCAGGCGCATGCGACCATCGGCTTCCTTGTGGATGCGCTTGACCAGGTCGGGGCTGATCTCGCATTCGGCTAGTTCCCGACAGGCGGTGGCGACGTCTTCAACGGGGGCTGGCTGGAACGCGCAAACGTAGCCGATCCGGCTGGCAATCTGCATGTGCCGGGCGATTTTGTTGCCGGCCTGGGCCATGCCGATGAGTACGACGATGATTTCGGTCAGATCCGAGATGTCCCGCACGTGCTCCAGTACCGCTGCGTTGTTGCGTAGGGTGAACTCCACCTCGTCGATGATCAGCGGGGTCTGGTTCATCGCGATTTTGGATACACAACGGGTAAAAACGTCCTTCGCGCGGCCCCGCGGATCGACATCCAGCGCCTCGCAGAGATCCATCATGAAATAGCTGGGCGTCCAATCCTCCTTGGCGCGCAGATAGATGGCCCCCGTCTCGCTGGCCCAGTTGTCCACGGTGGACGATTTGCCGTCTCCCGGGCGGCCCGTGACCAGCATCATGCCCGCCTCCATCGCGCCCCGGTTCTCCAGTATTTGAATGCCCTCGCGGAACAGCGAGGCGTTTTCGGTCTGTACGAATTTATGTCTCATCTGATAAACTCCTTGCCCTTATGGTTAGCGCCCTGACCACGTCAGGGCCGGTACAAGCCCGCCGCCCATCGGCGGGCTTTTCTTAAATGTGGATCACCCTCCCCGCTTCACCGCCAAAGACCTGACTCCCGTATAATTCTCATTCTCAGCTCACACGCGGCTGGGAAATCCGCTTCCCCAGTTAATGATTTACAGGCGTAACTCCAGTCCACGCCGGATTGACGGCACCACTTGTGCAAAGATGTGCCGTTCTCAATAAATTTCGCGCGCACTCGCCTAAGCAAAGTCTTGTCGGGGGTCTTGTCTCTCATATGCGTGATAACCTCATTACACTTATGGTTAGCGCCCTGACCACGTCAGGGCCGAACAGGGCCGCCGCTAATCGGCAGGCCTTCTTAAATGTGAATCACCCTCCCCGCTTCTCCCGTAGCCAGCTGGCGAAGTCCTGCCTCTGAGGCTTGGCCTCGATGACCTCAGGCTCGGGCCTCTTGTCCAGGATGGTTTGCAAAACGTCATCGTCGACCGGGGTGACATCGATCAGCGGCGGGCTCGCCTCCGCCAGAATCTCTTCTTCCTGTGAGTAAATCCGGCGCAGCCTCCCCTCTTTGCGTAGCGTGCGCTGGTGTTCGATAAAACTGACGGGGAAGGCGGCCCTGGCGTGGCCGTTCCACTCGGCGGTGCAGAGATAGCGCCCGTCTGTGCGGTACACCCAGACCTGGTCGGGGTTGTGGATGTCGAACCGCACCTGTACGGATTCCCGTTCCGCCAGCATGTGGGGCAGGTCGGCGTTGTAATATTCGTTGTTCCAGAGCTTGATCACGCCCCGGTTTGGCCTGCGCTCGGTGGCCGGCATCCACATCGCTCCCAGCTCCTCGTCGCTCAGTTGATAGATGATGGAGTCAGGATCCAGGCGCTCCCGATAGACATCGTTGGGTGTTTTCCCCCTCAGCGCACTGTGAGGGCGGTCGTTGTATTCCTCGAATTTGGCGCCCAGATCCTCGATGAACTGCCACCATTCTGGGACAAAGCTCCTGTCGGAGTTGACCTTGTTGAGCTCGACCATCGCCTTGCGCGTAGTGTCCCGGTCGGCGCCACTCCATAGGCAGGTCGGGTAACTTCTCGCCAGCTCATTGGTGGTGTGCTGCCAGATGCGCTCGATGATGCCGCGTCCCTGCGCATTACCGGGAATGCCCGTCTCGTGGGCGATGCCCTGACGCGCCAACTGCCCGTGAACCTCATGATCGATGACCCTGCCAGTCTGCCCGGAGCCGTTGTCGGAGTAGTAGACCAGCGGCCTGGCGCGGGTTTGCTGCTGCGCGTGACGCAGCGCGGCGGAAACCGCCAGCGTGGACTCGGACAGGTCGACAGACCAACCCACAACGCGGCGGGAAACCCAGTCGATAACAGCCGTAACCTCCGGTATGAAAGGCTGCCCATGAATCGGGTGGCGAACCTTGGCCTTGAAGCTGTGGCCGTCCCCCACCCAGATGTCATTCGCGAAAAACATTGAAACGTCGCGCTTGACGTATCCCACAATCGCCTTCCAGGCGTTGCCCGTCATGCGGCCTCTGAATTTCACGGTCAGCG
>JALVEF010000276.1 GCA_027031185.1 Saprospiraceae bacterium | reverse complement strand
GCCATCGGCACCGGGCAGTTATCAATACTCGATAGACGGCGGCGCGACGTGGCAGACTTCCGGCGACTTCACGGGCTTAGCTGCCGGTACGTACGATGTGTGGATGTCCAATGCAGACGGCAGTTGTGCGGCGTTATTGTCTCAGCTTATCCTCACGGCACCAGGAGCGCCCACCGCGAATTTTGTTGTGGAAGATCCGACAATATGTGGGGCTAACGATGGCTCCATTACGATCGTACCGGATATGTCCGGTGCTTATGAGTTCTCATTCGATAATGGAGTGACGTGGCAAAGCGCCAACGCCCAACTAGGTTTGCCGGCTGGTACCTATGACCTTTGGATTCGGAATGCCGATGGCAGTTGTGAGACACCATTGGGTCAAGTGTTACTTGTTGAACCCGAGGTGACAGTAGATCCCGGTACCTATTCCGGTGTGTATTGTACGGATGACAATCCGGTAATACTGTCCGGCAGCCCTGCCGGAGGAGAATTTACGCTCAACGGTTCGCCTCTCACGGCCTTTGACCCTTCAATTGGTGAAGGTACTTATGTGGTGACTTATACATTACACTATGGTAATGGATGCGTGGCCTCGGATACCGTGCAATTTACAGTAATCAATTGTGCCTGTCAGACGCCTGCTATCGCGGATGCAGGGCAGGATGTCTTCCGCTGTGCGGATACGAATATTACAATAAATCTTTCCGGTGTGATAGGAGGTGCGGCGACTTCAGCCACCTGGTCGGGGGGGAGTGGCGACTTTGTGCCTAATGCTTCGGCCCTAAATGCGTCCTATACGTTGAGTGCATCTGAAATCGCTTCCGGCGGCGTCGTCTTGTATCTAACCACGGATGATCCGGACGGCATGGACGGGCCGTGTACGCCTGCCGTGGACTCCGTCCGCATTGATGTCAGTACGTTACAAGTCAGCTTGCAGTCTGCGCAGACATACTCCGGTTTTGACGTGCCCTGTGCCGGTGACAGCCTGGGTGCTATTGAAGCCATCGTGACGGGAGCAGTAAATCCCGTGGATTACAGCTGGAGTCCGCCAGGCGTGAATAAACCGACTATGGAGAATCTCCCGGGAGGAGAATATCGCGTAACCGTCACCGATGCGGCAGGTTGTACGGCCGAGGCGGCCATTGAATTGACGGAGCCTGAACCTATTGGGCCTGTGGCCACGATCCAAGACGAAGCGTGCGATGGTACCCCGGGGATGTTGAGATTGCATCAAATCGAAGGCGGTGTCGGGCCGTTTTCACTCTATTTGAATCAGGAGCCTTTGGTCATTCTTCAAGACCCACCCTATACGACTGTGGAGGATTTGCCGGCGGGCACCTACCATCTGGTGATCGGTGACAACAACGGCTGTATGGACACATTGTATTTTGATGTGGCGGAGGCAGTGCCGCTGTCGGTGGATATCGGGCCGGATGAAATGATAGCGTGGGGAACGCCGGTGACAGTGGAGGCCAATTTGGACACTACGGGCATCACTGAAATCGTCTGGACGGTAGATTCGGTGGTGGATTGTCATGGTTGTTTGAGCTTAGACCTGACTCCTTTACACACCGTCCAAGTCATCATTTCGGTGACCGATGACAGAGGATGTATGTCTAGTGACAGCAAGTATATCTACGTACAGGATGTGCCATTGGTGTTTGTCCCCAATGTGTTCAGTCCCAACGATGACGGGCACAACGATTATTTGGAAGTTTTTGTCAATCGGCGCGTCGAGATGGTCGAGCGCTTTGCGATCTTTGACAGATGGGGCAATCAGGTTTTTGGTGTCAATGACCTGCCCGTTTCCGCCGGTCCGATGATTCATTGGGACGGGCGCTTCAGAGGGCAAAAACTCAATCCCCAGGTATTCGTTTATTACCTGCAAGCCCGTCTCCAAGACGGTACCAGGCGTACCTATTCGGGGGACATTACACTCATACGCGACTGACCATGAACCGGCGGCGATACCAGCAATACCTCCAATACGAGCGTCAGTACTCGGCACATACCCTCAAGGCTTACCACAGGGATTTGGATCAGTTCTTTGACTTTGTCCAAGATACGTTTGGTATCTCCGAGCCCGAAGTGGATCACTATCATGTCCGTGCCTGGGTAGTGTCCCTGATGCAAGCGGGATTGACCGCCCGGACGGTCAATCGCAAGTTATCTGCTTTGCGCTCCTATTTTGGTTTTTTGCAAAAGGCCGGATTGCGGGGGCGCAATCCGGTAGAAAAGATTCAGTCGCCTAAGCTTGGCAAGCGGCTCCCGCAAGTGCTGCAAGCCTCGCAAATAGAACGCCTTTTTACCGAATTGAGCTTCCCCGATGGTTTTGAGGGTATGCGGGACAGACTCATCCTGCTCCTGCTTTATGCTACGGGTATCCGCAACTTCGAACTGGTAGGGCTCACGACAGCTGATCTGGATACGGTGCGCAGCCGGATTCGCGTGCGGGGAAAAGGGAACAAGGAAAGACTGATCCCTATCCTGCCATCTTTGATGGCAAACTTTCAAAAATATTTGGCCGCCCGGGAAAAAATCGTGCAAGATGATGTGGTAGCACTCTTTGTCAAGGCCGATGGCCGCCCCGTTTATCCCAAACTGGTGTATAACGTGGTGCGCAAGTACTTGTCCCTGGTCACCTCCATAGAGCGGAAGGGCCCACATGCTTTGCGTCATAGTTTTGCCACGCATTTGTGCGATGAGGGCGCAGATTTGAGCGCTATCAAAAAGCTGATGGGGCACGCCAGCCTGGCCTCTACGGAGGTCTATTTGCACAATGGCATTGCCAAACTTAAGGAAATATACAAGAAGGCGCACCCCAAAGCAGAAAGAAAACACGAGCATTGACCGGTTACTTTTTTTGTAACTGTTTAGGTACCCGCTGTTTTTGCGCTAAAATGCCCTTTTTGCCCCTGTTTTTGCAAAAATTTTCTCACGTAGCGCTGCTACGCATCG
>JALVEF010000275.1 GCA_027031185.1 Saprospiraceae bacterium | reverse complement strand
CGGTTTGAACTGTACATACTGGCTTCAACAGGAACAAAAATGCCTATTTTATCCCTAAAAACAGGAGCACCTAAACAGTTACTAAGTTTTATGAAAACCTTATAGGCTTTCAGGGGCCGTTGACCGTGGACCATCAAAGTGAGATGTGAGTTGACAATGCCTATTTTTTTCCTTGAAAACAGGAGCACCTAAACAGTTATACTCAAAGCGATTTGTTTTGGGACGATTAGAACACCGAACAAGGAACACCGATTTGAGATTTTAGAAGGAATCCCTGAGCTAGTCGAACCGTGGTCACTGTGGTCACTGAGCTCGTCGAAGTGAGCGCTGCACTGGGCCTGTCGAAGTGCGAAGTCGAAGTGCCCACTTCAAAAATCTCCATTCGTTAACCTGTACTGAGCCCGTCGAAGTATCGGTGTTCGATATTCCTAAGACTTGTCCCAAACCTGTTTGTAACGCGTATACATTGTCTTTTGAACCGTCTGGGGAGCGTTCAATTAAAGTCGGGATTGCGGATCGAATTGGCCTCTATATAAATAAACTTGTACTTGGGATCCAGGGCACGGATGCGCTCCTTGATTTCAGCGATGAGATGCTCTACTTCGGGCACCGTCAAATCGTCCCTAAAATTGGCTTCCATTGCGACTACTACGGTGTCAGGGCCCAGGTGCATCGTGCGGATATTGCCAAAGACTTCTATCTCCGGATAGCTTTCCAGAATGGCATCCAAGCGCTCCAAATCTTCTTGGGTTACCGACTCCCCAATCAGCAATTCGCGTGTCTCGGATGCCATAAAATAAGCCACATAAGACATCACCACACCTATCAGAATGGAGGCCCAGGCGTCATAAACGGGATTGTCAAACAAATGGCTGAGCGTCACACCGGCAAAGGCGATAAACAGGCCGGCCAATGCGGCCATGTTTTCAATAATGACGGCCAGATTGACCGTATCCTTACTGGCAACCAAGGCGGATTTGAAGCCTTTGGGGTGCTGCTTGCGAAATTCCTTCCAGGCAATCCACAAGCTGATCCCTTCAAAAATAGTCGCGCCTGCCAAAACGCCATAATTCCATATCAGATTGGTGGCTGCGCCGGAGTCTTCCGGCGCAGCGTGGCCGTGCAACAGCCGGATAATGCCTTCATATAGGGCGACGCCCCCACCCAATGCAAATAAGAAAATGGCCACTACAAAACTCCAGAAGTAGGTCTCCTTGGCCCGGCCGAAGGCGTGATGCGCATCTGGACCGATGCGTCCCCGCTTCATCCCCAGGAGCAACAACAGCCCATTGGTCGTATCCACCACGGAATGGATGCCCTCGGACAGCATCGCCGAACTACCGGTAAAGAAGGACGCCACGAACTTGAGCAGCGCAATGCCCAGGTTGGCGGCGATAGAGGCAAATACAGCAAACTTGGAACCGGATGCAGCCATGTGTTTTGCCGGCAAAGATAGGAAAGAATCCGCACGTGCCCGCGAGGGCACGTAAACTTCACTTCTCTTCGTCTTTTGGTCGGAAATCCAGCGTCAGCGAAAAAATGTGCGCATAAAACGGATGGGCGGCTTTATTGAGATTGTTGAAGGCATAATCCAGGCGAATGCGCCGGAATTTCAGTCCGATGCCCAGGTTGGGCTGGACGATGAGATGCGTCCTGTCCGGTTCCAAATCATCCTTTATGCGCTGAAATTGCCCGATTCCCATCCGCAGGAAAGCGATTTGACGATAGCCGGCTGCCAATCCGATCCTGGGTGCTATACTCACCGGCCTGGCCGAAATCAACACATTGCGGCGTCCATCCGTCGTCAAAGCCAAATCCACCTCGCCCTGCACCTGCCACCGTTCGGACAGGTCACGCGTATAGCCGGCGCCAAGGTGCAGAGACGGGCGCGTAATCTCGATCGAATTCTTAGGGATTTCATTGCCCGTTTGGGCAAAGACATTCTTCTCCTCCTCCGTGAGATGAAACTGCCAGGCATTGAAGGTCGTGGTTACATCCCTGGCCACCACACCAAAAGAAAAATTATTTTGGGTGTAGCGTACCCCCACATCAAAACCAAAGCCCCAGGCCCCGCCAAACGGCCCGATGCTCCGGCGGATAATTTTTGATGATGCGCCATAGCTCCACCGTGTATGCTTTCGCCAGGGGCGGGCATAACTGACCAAAACGGCATAATCGGCTGCCGAAAACTCGGTAATGTTGTCGTAATTGATGGTGCCATCCGGCTCTATCAGCCGGAGCGTATTGGGAATTTTGTCAATGCCCAGACGAATAACGGTAAGCCCGATGGTGCCAGTTTGCAGCCGCTTCGCGACTGCGAGGTAGTCATACTTGGCCACCCCGGCAAACCATTCGGCGTGCATCGCACCAAACTGCAGGGGCACGTCAATGGCGGCCAGTCCGGCGGGATTCCAATAACCGGCGGTGACATCTTGTACCTGGGCGACCATGGCACCGCCTCGCCCTTGTGCCCGGGCCCCCACCCCAATCTCTAAAAAGGCATTGCTGTACTTTTGGGCATATCCCAATCCGGGCGCACTAACAACCACCAGCAGGACGAGTAAGAGATTTCTAACCATAGCGCAGGCTTGTTCTCTAAAAGCCGAAGTTACAACGTCTCCCGGGGATTTTTCTGTTAAGCGCCAATTTTTTAACTGTTCTACCGGAAAATCCGGACACGTGTGTGACACGCGAAGTACACGGGCAAACGGCAGGAGAGCGAAAGCCCAAAAAGTAACTGTGTAACTATTTAGGTGCTCCTGTTTTTAGCGCAAAAACAGCAGTTACCTCAACAGTCAAAAAAAAAGCGAGCATCGGGCGATGCTCGCTTTTGCATTCCTGAAAACGATTAAATCACGTCTTCCACGTCTTCATCCACTCTGGAATCCGGCTCCGAATATCCGTTTGAGTCTTCCTCACGCACGAGTCGGACATTAGTAGCAATGTCCTGGCCACGGTC
>JALVEF010000274.1 GCA_027031185.1 Saprospiraceae bacterium | reverse complement strand
GAAGCGAAAATTTTTGATGCGTAGCAGCGCTACGTGAGAAAATTAGTAACTGTTTGGGTGCTCCTGTTTTTAGGGATAAAATAGGCATTTTTGTGTATGCCGAAGGTAAAATTTTCGATGTGTAGCAGCGCTACATGAGAAAATTTTACCAAAGGCAGACGCAAAAAGGGCATTTTAGCGCAAAAACAAGGGGTGCTCAAACAGTTACAAACCAAAAACAGGGGCAAAAAGGCCATTTTAGCGCAAAAACAGCGGGTACCTAAACAGTTACGAAAATTTGATTTACTCCATGCAGGCTATGTTTTAGAATGAACGCATCCGTATGTTAAAACCACTCGCCACACTAACCAAGGGGACATCCATCGGCCTGTGGAAGGCCTTTGTGTTTGTGCTTAGTAATTGGTCCGCACTCTGTTGGATACGGGTACCGCGTGAAGACGGTACCATAGAAGAGCGGCTGGTATTTCCCGACCGGGACCGCATCCCACTGCCGCCCAGCCCCGAAGATCCGCTCGCCGATGCAGAATCCCGCGAGGGCCGCTACATAGTGGCAGATGCCGTCAAGGTATTCCGCAAGGACAACAAGTATCTCATGGAATGCGGTTATCCACAGGTGTCGCGGGTCTGGCCTTTGGGTGGTACCTTGATACCTTTGTTTGTTTTTTGGGCAATTGTAGCATCAATAATATACTATCTCTACACTAAGATTGACAGAGACCTGCTATACTTTTATGGCGGTTTAATCATTGTCGCTCTTTTATTTTTTCGGGGCCTAACCATCCTCGGTGGATCAAGCTCTGATGACAGCAACTAATCCCTTCACCTTATGAATGCCGTCTCCATATTGAAGAAACAGTCCGGTCGCAGTTGGTGGGCGGCGTTTCGCTTTATCGCCAATCACCGCAAACACTTGCGGCGAGTCACCGCCGACAGCGGAGATGGCACACTTGAGACCCGAATTGTCATATTGGATTTAGACAAGGTACCCATCCCGTTTCGCAATATCTGGCACCCGGACCCATCCTTGTTGGAGCGGGAAGACCATCTGTTGGCTGCAGATATGGCCAGGGTGATAAACGGTGATACCGACTACCTGGTCTCGCTTTACAAGCCGAAAGTCTCACATGTCTGGGTCTGGTGGGAATACCTGGGATATATCGTGGTCGGGATCTTTTCGATCTTATCCGTGGTCTTTTCGATCTTGTCCGTGGTCTTTACCATTGCTGTTTTTATTGCCCTTATGTTCCTCATGGCTCTTTTGCTGACTGGTGGCGATCGCTCCAAACGGGCGTGAGGAGCCGCAGTGCCCGAATAGCTTTCGACAAGAAGCAAAAAAACCTCGGGGCTTTAGCCCAGAAGTCAAGGACAGCTATGGCAAAGTATAGCAACAAGCCAATTGCCGCCCCGCACTTACTTGCTTTGCAAGAAGGATGCTTGCCCCGCATTACCTAATGTCCATTTTTGGGCAAAAAGGCCTTTTGTGGAAACCCCAGGCAGGGCGGCCGGACTGGGCCACTATTGATAAGCAAAAGCGGGATCGCTTATCATTGACGACCATCTATGATAAAAAAACTTGATTTTCTTTACATACTTAGCTATCTTTGCAAAGAAAAGCCAAAAATCTATCCATAATGGACACGCTGAAACTCAAAAAACTACCGCTTGATCAAGATATCGAGACGAAGAAAGTGCTCAAAAAACTGGTGACGGCTCATAGAATGTTGGCCGGGCTAAAAGGGATTGCATCTACCATTCCGAATGAAAACATCCTCATAAATACATTGGGCATTCGGGAAGCAAAGGACAGCTCCGCTATTGAAAATATTATTACTACACAAGACGACCTCTATAAGGCGGAATTGAATCTGCAAGGTTTCAAATCTCTGCAAGCAAAAGAAGTCCAACATTATATCTCCGCCTTGAAAAAAGGCTTTGCCCTGGTCAGGCGGAAAGGCTTTTTGACCAATAACGATATCATTGCCATACAGGCCGAATTGGAAAAAAACAGTGCCGGATTCAGAAAACTTCCGGGCACGGTCTTGAAGAATAGCTTAACCGGCGAGATAGTTCATGCCCCCCCCCAAGACTATGACACCATTCTTGACCTGATGGACAATCTGGTACAGTTTATCAACGACGATTCATTGTCTGACCTGGACCCTTTGGTAAAGATGGCTGTTATTCACTATCAGTTTGAGAGCATCCACCCGTTTTACGACGGCAATGGAAGAACAGGTCGCATCATCAACGTTCTCTATCTGGTCATGAAAGACCTGCTGGACCTCCCTATTTTGTACATAAGCCGCTACATTATCGCGCATAAACCGGCGTATTACAGATTGCTGCAAGAAGTCCGCGATGAGCAGCACTGGGAAAACTGGGTCATGTACATGCTGGATGCCGTCGAACACACAGCCAGAGAGACAATTGCCCAAATCAAAAAAATAAGGACGTTGATGGACGAGTACAAAAAGTTATTGCGCACCCGTTATAAGTTTTACAGCCACGAGCTGTTGGCCAACTTGTTCAAGCACCCCTATACTAAAATTGAATTTATTCAAAATGACCTGGGGGTCTCACGCATTACAGCATCGAAATATCTCAACCAATTGGCACGAGACGGCTTGCTGCGCAAAGAGAAACTGGGCCTAGGATATTACTTCGTCAACGAGAAACTGATGGAGATCCTTTCGTCAGGGTGATGGGAAAAGCAATTTGTAACTGTTTAGGTGCTCCTGTTTTTAGGGATAAAATAGGCATTTTCGTGGATGTCGAAGGTGTATGTACAGATCAAACCGGTTTACGAGTTTATTTGCGGCAAATTTGCCCAATCGCTTCGTCAAAATGCTCACCGTAGCGCTGCTACGGCTGCGCTTTTGACTTCGACCTTGAACAAATTTGCTCGCAACTAATTCTCGCAACCGATTCGCTCTGTACATTAAATTTTCGATGCGTAGCAGC
>JALVEF010000273.1 GCA_027031185.1 Saprospiraceae bacterium | reverse complement strand
GAGAAAAAGGTCAGGAAAGCAATAAACAGCGCATTGAGTAAATGTTTGTGCATAGCGAGGAGGGTTAGTTTGCGAAGAAATGAGCCCGGGCGGGGACAGAAAAATCCCCGGAACGGATTGGGTTCGATATGGCCCCCATATCAAAAGTTGGGGGATTCTGTTCAGTTTGTTCAGACATGCGGAGTTCGCGTATTTGTCCTTAGATACGAAAGAGCTCCAAAGCTTCCCTAACTTAGACCCGCCGAAACAGGCTTTCGCTGCCGGAAGCAATCAAACTATTTGTGGCCTAACAGCCGGAATGAAGGGAGTTTTCCGGGGGAAATCCGGCTCAAAACCGGTCAGGAGATCACTTCCGATAAAAGTCATTATCGGCGGAAGCTATCCCGGGAAGATATTTGTTGTTGTTTACTTGGAGTTTGACGGTCATAGTAGCACAAGAGGCCAACCGCCGGACCAAAGTTAGGGCGTTTTTTGCAAACAAGAAAGCCCACAGCGGTTTTACCGCCTATCTATATAGGAATGAAAGCGGCGGCACTTTTATTGTGAGCGGACCGCTCTTCCGCGGAAAACAAGTGAATTTTGGAGTATGCACGACGCCATTTAAGCCCAATTATCGCGTTACAATCAGCTTGAAAATCCGCTGCTTATTGCCTGCCGTCAGCCGGACAAAGTACATGCCGGGGGCCAGCGTTTCCACAGGGAGCGGGTACTTGCCGGGGAAAAATACTTGCCACGCCGGCATCAGATGATGGCCCGGCACGTCCAAAATGTCAACCGTCGCTTTAAAGATGGGACTGTCCTGCGCTTCCAGATACACCTGACCATAAGACGGATTACCTTGCAGTTGGATAAAGTCCACAAAATCTATTCCCTTTTTCGTATCCGCACATACACTGCTGCCGTTAGCTAAATCCGGACGAAGCATCGTCAGTACCGCCCGCATGTATTCCACCTGCTGAGGCGTGAACACCGCCAGGCATGCATCATCGGAATAGTCCATATAGTCATAAAACAGGTCAAAACTGCCACAAGAAACCCTACTCTCCGACGGACAGCCGCTCGTCGGCTTCTCCTGATCAGGTGTATCCGCAATGCCGTCATCCGAGTCACAGCCCTGGCTATTGCCCCAAATATGTTTTAGTCCCAAGTAATGGCCAATCTCATGCACCAGGGTCTTGCCTTTATCCGTCGGTGCCCGTGCACTACCTATCGTCCCAAAACTCCGGTAGTCCATCACCACTCCGTCCTCATCCGCCGGCCCCAAATTGGGGAAAGACGCCTCCCCGAAAACGTTGTTGCCCATCTCACAGACATACACGTTCAAATAGTGCGCCGGATCCCAAATATCATCCCCGCCCAATTCGGTATGATAGATCCGCCGCCGGTTGTCAAAACTGTACTTGAGTCCTATTTGCGGCACATCTGTTTGCCGGCGCACAATTCCTTCCGTAGGCGCTCCGTCCGGGTCCGTATCCGCCAGACAAAACTCAATGCCGGCATCCGCAATCAAAGACTTGAAATGTGCACTTACCACCCCCACATTCGCGGCAAGGCCGCGAAAATCACTATTCAAAACAGCTATTTGCGATAAGACCTGCTCCCGGCTGATATTTTGGTCATCTTCCGCATAGACAATGTGAAACACCACGGGGATCACCGCAATCTCCCGGGCAGGCAGTCGGGATTGAGACAAATAAGTAACTACCTGCTCTCTCCCCTCTTCGTAAAGAGCCCGCACATCGGGATCTACCGCCAACATACTGTCCAGCCGAACCTGAGCCAAACAACGCTGACCTCGTACCCAATCCGGCACCAGCAACATGGTCACCACCAAAGTAAGCCACAACACCGGTGCGCGTACAAAAGAACAATTATTTGCAGGACGTAGCATTTTCATTTCTCTATCGCAACTATCAAGGTACAGGTTTTTCCGGTAATCCACCAGACTACTCCCCAGAGACAAACGCACAAAGCACCGGCGGGAATACCCCATGTAACTGTTTAGGTGCTCCTGTTTTAGCGCAAAAACAAGGGGGACCTGAACAGTTACTACCCTATTTAGGTTATTTTTTCCAAATTATTTCGCAAGAAGTGTTAAAATAAAATAATTTTTTTATTTTTTATTCCGTTTAGGGCACCATAATCCGCTGCATATCTTATCTTTGGGACAGCCGGCAAGTAGTATGGTATCCACCGGTCATTCCCTTCCTTACAACGGTTCATTGTGTCACGTTCTCTGCTCGGGCAGATGGGGGAACGAGCAGGACGACACAGCAAGCAATCGTGGCAGTCAATCCCGTGAGCAATCAAGCTAATTCCAAAACCGATGACCATCATCGTTTTGCCAAAACGATGATGTACAAACCCCCATAACTATGAGGTACTATTACCCCTTACTCACTCTTGTCTTTTGTGCCATTTTTCCAATTCAATCACACGCCCAACAGTCTTTTTCACTCACTGGTCCGGCCGGCCGTTTTGATTTGGAGATGGCTGGTACCGCCCGGCAAATACGCCTGACCGGCCTCATCCCCGGTCACCATTACGAAGTGAGCCTTCTGCCGGAAGCTACGGGATGCACCGTCCGTTTTGACCATGCCGGCGGCAGTCAAGTGCAGTCTTTCCAAGCTACACAAGACATCCAAGTCTTAAACTTGGTTTCATCTTGCGCTTCGACTATTATCGTGCATATATCCGTCAGTGACACCGATGCCAAGATTCTCGCCGGCCCCACAGTGGCCAATCTCACCGTCAGCGGCGGCTTTACCGCCGATGAGCTGATCCAGGGCGTGCTCATCGGCAACGAATGCTCGGTAAACCTGAATGTCACCCAAATCGGCGAAGACGTCCAGTTCGGTACTTTCTCCAACGGCTTGACTTCCATCGGCTTCGAACACGGCATCATCCTTTCCACCGGCAATATCCAAAATGCCCCGGGCCCCAACAACAGCGCCAGTGCCGGCAACAATGTGCCGGGCAACAACAGTGACCCCGATCTGGACGGCATCGCTTCCGGTCCTACCTACGATGCAGCCGTCATCGAATTTGACTTCACCCCTGTCACCAACCAGATCGAATTTGAATACGTCTTCGCATCCGAAGAGTACTGCGAGTTCGTCAACAAAAACTACAATGACGTCTTCGGTTTCTTTATATCCGGGCCCGGCATCAGTGGTTCAAAAAACATTGCCCGCGTGCCCACCACAGGCGAATTTGTTAATATCGACAATATCAACCACTTGAAAAACAGCCAGTTTTTCAATCCCAATTCCAATATATCCTGCGGGTCCACCACTAATATGACCGACATCCAATTTGACGGATACACCGTACCACTCAAGGCCGTCGCATCCGTCATCCCTTGTCAGACCTATCATCTGAAGTTGGCTATCGCCGATGTCGGGGACGGTATCTATGACTCAGCCGTATTCCTGAAAGCCGGCAGCTTTGATGCCGGCGACATTGTACAGGTAGAGCCCAAAAGTACCATTGTGCAAGTACAGAATGCCTACGAAGGCTGTGACAATGGCTACCTGCTCTTCGACCGTTCTTGTTCCAATGACCTGAACCAACCACTCACCTTGACGCTCAACGTACTTCCGGCCAGCACGGCACAGGCCGGGACCGACTATGTGCCCTTACCCCAAACCATCACCATTCCGGCCGGCCAGAAAAAAGACAGCATACCCATCATTGCCCTGGACGATGGTATCACCGAAGGCGATGAAACGCTTGTCGTTGAGGTGGTCGGACAATACCCCTGCTACAAGCCCACAGCCACCATTACCATCTCGGATAAAATAGATTTCGCCGTGACCGGCGAGCAGTTGGCACCTTGCGAGGGTTTGCCCACCAAGTTGAGTCCCGGCATATCGGGCGGCATCGCGCCATTGACTTACCAATGGAGCGACGGATCCACCAATCCCACACTAACCCTGCCCGCTACCGCTGCTCAAACTGTGACTTGCACCGTGACCGATGTGTGCAACAATACCGACACGGCCATCTTTGATATCCAGCCGGTCCCCACACCTACCGGTCAACTCACGGGGGGAGGTGTACTATGCGACGAAAATTCAACCGGCAAAATTGCGCTCAGCTTCACCGGCTTGCCCCCCTGGGACGTAACTGTCGGAAGAGATGGAGCCAATATCTTCACCAAAACTTATACCGACACTTCTTCCTCCTTTACAATCAACCAGGCAGGCACCTACGAACTTCTGAACATCAGTTCCCACGGATGCAGCGGCACCACAAACGGCCAGGCCGTTTTTGTCAATAGCACCCTCGAAGTGGGTTGGCAAAAACAAGATGTCTCCTGCCATGGGGGATCGGACGGCAAAATCCACGCGGTGCCCGTAAACGGCACCGCACCCTTCTCCTTTTCCTGGGCGAACAGTAGCGCTGACACGGCCATTCTCGACCAATTGACAGCAGGCAATTACCAGGTTACGGTCACAGACGGCAATGACTGTACGGCCACGGCGGATATCACCGTCGAAGAACCCGATACATTGATATTTGCCGTGCAGGATATCCAACATGTAAATTGCTACACGCCCCAAGCCGGCAGCATCACGACCACTACATCCGGCGGCACCCCGCCCTATGCCTATTCCTGGAGTCAGGGAAGCACGATGCCCGACTTGCAAGGCCTTCCCGCCGGTACTTATACTTGTGTCATCACCGATGACAACGGCTGTACGGCCCAGTTACAAGCCGAAGTGGAAGGTGACTTTGAAAAGCCTGCATTATATGTTGAAGCTCCGGACACCGTCAATTGCTACCATCCTGAAATAACGATATCGGCGTTTGGGTCAAGTACAGGGCCTTCGTTCTCCTACCAGTGGACGACTACAGGCGGCCACATCACTTCTGACAGCCACTCCGTCAGCATCCAGGTAGATGAAGGCGGGCTCTATCTCCTGACCATCCAAAATATCGGCAACGGCTGCACCGCCGACACCGCCATCACGGTAATCGCAGACCGCATACCACCCACCGTAGATGCCGGTACGGACAAGCTACTGACTTGCGTGGATACCATCGTAAGCCTCGGGACGCCTGCCGCTGCCCCGTATTTTGCCTACACCTGGTTATCTCCCAATGGCCATTTTGTGAGTGCCACCGATCAAGCCGTTACCACAGTGGACGCCGGTGCCCTATACTATCTGCAAGTACAAAACCTGCAGAACGGCTGTACCGCTATGGACACGGTACAGGTCACCGCCTTGCAGGAGCGGCCCCGTAATGCGACTTTGGATATCACCGATCCCACCTGCCTGGGACACGACGGTCAAATTGTCGTCTCCCAGGTTCTGGGCGGCTCCCCGCCGTTTGTTTATTCGTTCGATGGCGGCCAAAGCTTCTACTCGGATTCGATCGGCACAGGCCTGGACGCCGGCCATTACGAGGTCATCATCCAGGACGTGTACGGCTGCGAATATCGCCTGAACACCAACTTGCTGCCCCCTGTACCCGTCACGTTGAATCCCCAGACCGATTATTTCATTGAACTGGGAGACAGCGTGCGGCTGGCGCCGCACGCCAGCCGCCCCGCAGATGAACTGGCCGCTATTGAATGGTCGCCACTGCCGGACAGCAACTGCACACACTGTCTGGATCCCGTAGTCCGGCCAATGGAAACCACTAAATATTGGCTGACGGTGCGTGACAGTCTAAATTGCGAAGCACAAGCCGTGATGACCGTGATCGTCCGGGACCCCGATGTATTTATCCCAAATGTCTTTTCCCGCAAAGAAGGCAGCTTTGAGGCCAATAGCAGTTTCACGATATTCGGCGATCCGCGCCGAATATCCCGCATCCGGCAGCTCATCGTCTATGACCGCTGGGGCAATCAGGTCTATGAGCGGCGGGACTTCGCGCCCAACGATTTGTCGGCGGGCTGGGACGGCTTCTTCCGCAACAAGACAGCCCCCTCGGCAGTCTATGTCTATTTTGCCGAGGTAGAATTTATCAACGGCAAAGTAAAACAGTACAAAGGCGATGTCACACTGGTGAGATAGTGCCCGCCCCACACTGAAAAAGACTAATGACCGGGACAATCGCACCGGGCAGCGTTTGGTTGCGTGAAATTGTCTTACTTTGCAACACACCATAACGCTGCCCGGTGCACAAACGCCTGTTCTATATCGCTGTTCTGCTGATTGCCCTTTACCTTCCGGCATCCGCCACGCATATTGTGGGCGGCGAGTTGAACTACCGCTGTTTGGGCAACGACCAGTACGAAATCACGCTGACCGTATATCGCGACTGCTACAACGGCATCCCCTGGTTTGATACCGTAGCGTCGGTTGGTTTTTTCGTGGACACCAGCGATGTGGCGCAGTTCCAATTGCTGATGGATTCCACCTCATCCGACACATTAGATGTGATACTGTCAGACCCGTGCCTGTCCGTTCCGCCGGACTTGTGTGTTGAAGTGATGCAATACATGGATACCATCACGCTACCCTATTATCCGAACGGATACACCCTGGTTTATCAGCGATGCTGCCGCAATAAAATCATCTTAAACATCAAAGATCCGGAGGATACGGGCGCCAGTTTTGTGACGCACATGACGGGGGAGTCTATGCTCCAATGCAATTCCAGCCCGCGATTTAAGGACTGGCCACCACTGGCTCTGTGTGTCAATCAACCCCTGGTTTATGACCACTCAGCGACCGATGCCGAGGGAGATTCTATCGTATATTCCATGTGTGCACCCTATATCGGCGCCACGCCGGGCAATCCCATCCCCCACCCGCCGTTCAAACCCATTGACCAACCCGTCACCTGGATTGACCCACCCTACAATGTATCCAACATGCTGGGTGGCGTACCATTGACCATTGACGCCCATACGGGTTTGCTGACAGCGGTGCCCAACACCATCGGCCACTTTGTCGTGGGTGTCTGTATGCAAGAATACCGCAACGGCATACTCCTCTCCGAGACCAAACGCGACTTTCAGTTCAACGTGAGCGACTGCGGTCAAGTTGTATCTTCGTTTTTCTCACCCGAGACCCAATGCGATGACCTGACGGTACAATTTGTCAACAGCAGCAATCTGGCCAACTATTACCATTGGGATTTTGGTGTCCCCGGTACGAATACCGACACATCCATTGCAGCCAATCCGGACTTCACCTATCCGGACACCGGCAGCTATCAGGTACAGTTAATTGCATTCAAAGACACTGCCTGTACGGATACCTTTACCCAAACGATACATCTCATCCACAGTACATTCGAACCGGCCGTGAACTGGCAGGTGTTGGCCTGCGGGGACAGCCTGGAAGTCAACGTCCTGGATGCCACGACGGACAGTGTCTTTGACATTGTCTCCTGGGAATGGACGCTGACCAATGATTTGGGCTCCATCCTGTCCACCGACACCAACCCGCACTTTACCTTGCCGGCCGCGCCAAATACCCGACTGACCGCCACGCTGACCTCATCTGACGGCTGTACCAAGACAGACACATTGGACTTTCCCTACGACATCGTCCCGGCGCTGCCCCAACTCGATTATACGGTATGCGCCGGTGACGACCTGACGCTCAATGAGGACGGCCCAGACAACCTGCGCTACGCCTGGCATCCGGGTATGCTCCTGGACGACTCGCTGGCTGCCCATCCGGAATTGTATGATATACAGCAGACACTTCACTTTACGGCTGACGTGATAGGGGCAGATTCGGTGTGCATGCGGCACTTCGACGTGAATGTACACGTATCGGATGTATCCATTTCGGCGCAGGCCGAACCTGATACGATTTTTAAAGGACAGACAGCGGAGCTGTCTGTGTGGGGTGTGGTCGGTGGCTCGCTCTTGTGGTCTCCGGACAAAAGTCTGTCCGGCAGCCAGGAAGTCAATCCGACGGCTTCACCGGAAGAAACCACACTGTACCAGGTCATTTATACCAATACCGACGGATGTGCCGACACGGCATCCGTGCGTGTCGTCGTGCTGAATCCCGAATGCAATCTGCCCAACCTATTTGTCCCATCGGCATTCACGCCCAACGGCGACGGGCTCAACGATGTGTTTAAGGTATATGGCTACACCATTGCTTCCGGCAGGATGATGGTCTATGACCGGTGGGGCGAGCGCGTATTTACGACAAGAGACTTGAGCACCGGTTGGGACGGCACATTTCGCGGACAGCCACTGCCACCGGATGTTTATGGGTACTACGTCGAAGTGACTTGTTTCAACGGTGAGACCTTTATCTCCAAGGGCAATGTGACGTTGCTGCGGTGAAACGAATTAGCGGTGTAGCGGTTTAACGGTTTAGCGGTGTAGCGGTGCGATTCGACTTCGCCCGCTTCGGCAAGCTCAGCGTGGCACTTCGACAGGCTCAGGGCATCGCTCACCGCGGCGCAAGCTCAGCGTAAACAATTCGTAATTTTTAATTGAATCTCCCTTCTCACATCGCCTCAAAAGAGTATTGGTAGATACCCTGGAACTCTTCGTAAATGCCCTCAAATACAATTCTTTCGGAGTCGAGTGTGCGAAGCTGGGTGAGCAAGTCTTCCAGATTGTTGATCGGATGGTCATTGACCGCGGTGATAATGTAGCCGATCTCCATATTGGTATCGGCTATCGGCTTACCCTTGGTGATAGAAATGACCTTGACGCCCTGGGTGCCGGTGATGCGCTTTTCGGAAATGCTGAGATTGCGGGCGTGAAATCCATATTTGGCGAAATAAGGTTTGAGCAGTTTGCCCACATCGCGACTTTCTTTTTTCAAGCCTTGGAGGGTGACGGTTTTTTGGATGAGTTCGCCATCGCGCAAAATATCCACGATGATTTTGTTGCCTGGTCGGAAGCGGGCCACCAATTCCTGGAGCTGGGAGGTTGAGTTGACCGGATTGTCATTGATCTTGACGATGATGTCGTCCACTTGCAGACCGGCCAGGTCGGCGCCGCCGCCTTTGAGCACACGGGTAATCACAATGCCATGCGGTGTATCCATGCCGGATGCCTTGGCGAATGAGGCATTGACCGGTTTGATATTGATGCCGATAAAGCCGCGCTTGACTTCACCGAACTCTTTCAGGTCTTTGACGACTTTGCGCACCAGGTTGGACGGGATGGCAAAGGAGTAGCCTTCATATCTGCCGGACTCGGTGAGGATGGCCGTATTGATGCCAATCAACTCGCCATTGGTATTCACCAGGGCGCCGCCGCTGTTACCCGGATTGATGACGGCATCGGTTTGGATGAAGGACTCAATAGGATTGTCAGCATCCAGGATATTGATATTGCGGCTTTTGGCGCTAATGATGCCGGTAGTAACGGTGGACTGCAAGTTGAACGGATTGCCCACGGCCAGGACCCACTCGCCGACGCGCACCGAGTCCGAATTGCCGAAGATCAAATGCGGAAAGTCATGGCCGCGGATCTTGATGAGTGCTATATCAGACGACTCATCGTAGCCGACCACTTTGGCCTTAAACTCCCGCTTGTCGTCCAGTGTCACATCCACATCCGAGCTATTATCAATGACGTGGAGATTAGTCACGATATAGCCATCCGGAGAGATGAGCACACCCGAGCCGGTGCCCCGTCCCCAAATGGTGGTGCCCACGCCCTGCGTTGCCTTAATGTTGACGACCGCCGCCGTGGCGATTTGGGCAGCAGATGTAAAGTCCGTGGGCGATGAGGAGATGAATTTGCGCTGCAGTTTGCCGGAGAAAATGGCATTGTCATACGATGCCAGCTGTAGTGGCAGATATGCCTTACTGTTGCCACGCCTTCCATCGCCCCAACGGTCATACGCATACACGGCGGCCAGTGCACTCACCACCGCCGTCACAAGTATTATGAACAGATCTCTGGCCTTCATTCACTATTTCGGTTCTTTTCCCAAACACAACTCATCGCATTTTGTTTTGGCTGATTTGTAAGATATTCGACGAGAGTGATTGTTCTTTTATTGTTGAGTCCACTCTAAAAAACGTAGTACAGAAAGCCTGACCCGATTTTCTTCTACCCGGCTTTTGGTGATTGAGGAACCGAAGAATTGACAGGGCAGATTTTTTGGAGCAAGCCCATTGTTGTAACAAACCAAATACAAGAACGTAATATCCGGCATACCGGTTGCTGATGGCCGGTTCCGATTCTTACCAAAGGTATGCCAAACAAGGCGCGGCCCTGACAATAGGGCCGTCCTGCACTCGCCCATCTTTTTGCAAAGCAGCCCCGAAAGCGCGGACCATAAGCACTATCCGGTACCGCCGGGGGAGCAAAAAATGATAATATGAAAAAAGGCTTTTTGTTAACGACCTTTATTTTCTTGCTTTCCGGACTATTGGGAAGCATACAAGCCCAATGCAATCCAGGTGATGTGGGCGGTAAGGTCTTTTTGGACTTGCCCGTGGATGGCGCCAATCTGAACACTTACGGCCAATTGGACGCCAATGAGCCCGGCTTACCCGGCATCACCGTCACCGTCACGGACGCTACCGGCAACACCCAGACGGCCACTACCGATGCCAATGGCGACTGGGTAGTCAGCGCTCCCACTTTCCCGGTGCGGGTAGAATTTACCTGGTCCGCTTCCTGGCTGAAAGAGAGTCCTTTCGGCAGCGGACAAAACGCTTCGGTGCGTTTTGTGAGCGCTTCTGCCTGCGACGTCAATTTTGGGCTGCACGACCCAAATGATTACAGCGCCACGGCCAAACCGGACTATGTGACACACGTACGCATCGCCGGGGATCCCAACGGCAGTACTAACCCGTCTTTGCAACGTG
>JALVEF010000272.1 GCA_027031185.1 Saprospiraceae bacterium | reverse complement strand
GAGCTTGCGCAAGAAGATAATCTTGCGGCCGGCCTCCTTGATGGAGATCTTGTAATTTTTGATGCGCTCAAATTTGTTGGCCAGCTCGTTGAGTTCGTGATAGTGCGTGGCAAAGAGCGTTTTGGGATGCGCGTGCGGGTTGTCATGCAAAAATTCAGCGATGGCCCAGGCGATGGAAATCCCGTCATACGTGCTGGTCCCGCGTCCGATTTCATCGAGCAGGATCAGACTTCTGTCAGAAATGTTATTGAGGATACCGGCCGTCTCCGTCATCTCGACCATAAACGTAGATTCACCGGAGGAGATATTGTCGGAGGCACCGACACGGGTAAAGACCTTATCAATAATGCCGATTTTAGCCTGTTGTGCGGGGACGAAGGAGCCGGCCTGTGCCATGATGCAGATGAGTGCGGTCTGACGCAAGAGGGCCGACTTACCGGACATATTGGGCCCGGTGATGACGATGAGTTGTTGGGTGTCGTTGTTGAGGAGCAGATCGTTGGGGATATACGGCTCACCGGGGGGCAGATTTTGTTCGATGACGGGATGTCGTCCGGAGATGATGTCCAGTTCCAGGCTGTCATTCATTTCGGGCCGGCAATAGTGATACTTGCGTGCATTGCGGGCGAAAGCCTGTAGGCAGTCAAGCTGGGCGACGGCGCGCGCATTGCGTTGGATGGGCCGGATAAAGTCCATAGCAAAGTGCACCAACTCGTCATAAATCCGTGCTTCCAGGGCCAAAATTTTTTCTTCAGCGCCCAGGATCCGGGTTTCGAGTGTTTTGAGTTCTTCGGTGATATAGCGCTCGGCATTGGTAAGCGTCTGCTTGCGGATCCAATGGTCGGGCACCAGTCCTTTGTCCTTGTATTTGTTGGTCACTTCCAGATAGTAGCCAAAGACATTGTTAAAGCCGATTTTCAGCTTTTCGATGCCGGTGCGTTCGGCTTCTGTTCGCTGGATGTCGAGGAGCAAGTCCTGACTATTGGTGACCACGCCCCGCAGTTCGTCTAATTCATCGCTGGCGCCGTCGGCCACCACGCCGCCTTTAGTGAGATTGACGGGCGGGTCATCCACGATAGTGCCGGCAATGCGCGCACGCAAAGCCTCGCAAGTGTCCAGCCGGGTGGCCACCTCTTTGAGTTCAGCTGAGGAGGTATTAGCCAGGATGGATTTGAGTGGTTGGATGGCTTCCAAGGCTGTTTGCAACCGTTTGAGTTCCCGCGGATTGACCTTTTCCAGCGCCACTTTGGAGATGAGTCGCTCGATATCTCCGACGGTACGGATGAGTTTTTCGATTTCTTCGTCCACCTCGGGATGGTCGAGCAGATAGGCCACTACCCGGTGGCGCCATTCGATGACGCTACGGTCTTTGGAAGGCAAGACCACCCATTTGCGGAGCAAGCGTCCGCCCATCGGCGATAAGGTACTGTCCATCACGCGGATGAGCGGGATGCCGTCGGCATGGGGCGAATGCAGCAGTTCCAGATTGCGGATGGTGAAGTCATCCATCCAGACATATTTGTCCGGCACAATGCGGGCAATGCGGTTGATGTGCGCCGTTCGTGTATTTTCCGTGACATTCAAATAATGCAACGTGGCGCCGGCTGCCATAGTGGCCAATTTCAGCCTGTCGATACCGAACCCTTTGAGATGGACCGTATCAAACTGCCGGAGCAATTGCTCGGTGGTATAGTCATCGGTAAACACCCAATCGTCAAGTGCGTACACAAATGTGTCCGCATCGAGCATCTGCTCCAAGTCGTACTTATGTTTCTTAGCCACCAGAATCTCTGCCGGTCGAAAGCCCGCCAATATCTTCATCACATAAGCCCGGTCACCTTCTGTCACCAAAAACTCGCCCGTGGAAATATCCAGAAAGGCGGCACCTGCCGTATCCTTGGGCCCATAGCAGACGGTAGCCAGATAATTGTTGCGATTGTGGTCCAGGAGGGCATCATCGGAAGCGATACCCGGAGTAATGACCTCCGTCACACCCCGTTTGACGACTTTTTTTTCTTTGGAGGGCTTTTCCAGCTGCTCACAGACGGCCACACGATATCCGGCCTTGACGAGTTTGGGCATGTAGAGTTTAGCCGCATGATGCGGAAAACCGGCCAACTCTATATCCACACCTCCGTTGTTGCGGGAGGTGAGCACGATACCGAGTACTTGGGATGCCTTGACAGCATCTTCGCCAAAGGTCTCGTAGAAATCGCCGACACGAAAGAGCAGCAGGGCGTCGGGATACTTCGCTTTCACATCGAAGTACTGCTTCATCAGCGGCGTGATCTTGCCGGTCACCTTGGATTTTACGCTTTTGGCCATCGTGTTTTTCTCACTCGGTATGTAAATGCCCACAAAGGTAGGAATATTGGCCCTACTAAAAAATGCGCTTTAGAATTTCATCCCGAAATTGGTCAAAAAGGGAAAGCTTGCCCGTCCGTTTGTGTTGAAAAGTTTGCGCCCTGACGGGCACATGGTTCGGGATGGGTGGCTTCGAGAGCCTCTGCCTAATGGAGGGCTTTCGAAGCCACGGGCTGTATTCAGTGGACGTCGGGTTGAGCTTGTCGAAACCAGCTGTCCACCATCTTTTGGAACACGGATAATGCGGATGCGGCGCATCGCGGATTGGCGCGGATCTTTTCTTTTATCCTGGCGAAATGCTTGTCGAAGCTAGCATTCCACGCGCCCCGGCAGGGGCGCATTCAACCGCGACCTGTGCTGCACTTCGGCATCGCTCAGTGCGAGCGCTTGTCGAAGCAAGCATTCAACCGCGTCAGCGGTTCGACGGGGCTCACCGTAAACGATTTCAACGTCCCGCACTTACTTGCCCCTAATGTGCAACCGTTGGCCTTTTAGCGTGCACACAGCAAGTGAGCGTAGGAAATTCAACGGTCCGAAGGGCCACTTCAACGCGCTCCGCAAGGAGCGCAATTCAACGCCCGGCATTCAACTCTCCACTACTCCAC
>JALVEF010000271.1 GCA_027031185.1 Saprospiraceae bacterium | reverse complement strand
GGCCAATATGCATCTGATGAAGGGAGATATGGCCGGCGCGGCGGCTGTCCTGGGGGTGATGGATGTAGTGGCCAAGCGCAAGTTGCCGGTACATTTGATCGGTATCGTGGCCGCTGCCGAAAACAACATTGGCTCCAGGGCCATCAAGCCCGGTGACGTCATCAACTCGTACAGCGGTAAGACGATCGAAGTGCTCAATACCGACGCAGAGGGCCGCCTGGTCCTGGCCGACGGGCTCGCTTTCGCTACCAAGCACTACAAGCCCGATGTGCTTATAGACCTGGCCACATTGACGGGCTCTATCGTCCGGGCGCTCGGCAAGTATGCGGCCGGACTTTTTACCAATGATGAAGAACTCTCCCGGCAGTTGATCCGGGCAGGTCGTGTCACCGGTGAGCGCCTGTGGCCTATGCCGCTGTGGAAAGAATATGGCGATGAGTTGAAGACTGACATCGCCGATATCAAAAACATCTCGTCTTCGCCCAATGCCGGCTCCATCACAGCGGCGAAGTTTTTGGAAGCCTTTATCAATGATCATCCCAAGTGGGCGCATCTGGATATCGCTTCGCAAATGTTTAACGACAATGAATTTAGCAAACAGGCCAATGCCACGGGCTTTGGCATCAGTTTGTTGTACGAATTCATCAAATCTGCCAACTAAAACCATCCGATATGCCTCGGGTACTGCTTTTTCTTCCCTGGCTTCTCGGCGCGCTCTCTGTGGCCGCACAAGACCAACCGCCCAGGGACTGGTTTCACCTGGATTTCCGGGACAATGGTTTTTATGGCGTCAGCTCCTACAAAGCCTATCAGCAATTGCTGAAAAACAAAAAGCCCCAAAAGACCGTCATTGTGGCGGTATTGGACTCCGGGGTGGACTTTGATCACGAGGATCTCAAAGACGTCATGTGGACCAATCCGGGCGAAATCCCGGGCAACGGCAAAGATGACGACCACAACGGCTACGTGGATGATATCCACGGCTGGAACTTCATCGGCGGCAAGGATGGCCGCAATGTGGATCACGAGCAACTGGAGTTGACCCGGCTGTACCTACACTATTCCGGCAAGTTCAAAAACGCCGATCCGGCTCATTTGTCCCGCCGCGACAAAAAGGAATACGAGCGTTATCAAGCCATCCGCAAAGAATTTGAAAAGGCGCGTGCCGATGCGGAGGCCAATCAAAAACGTTTTGAAGATTTATTGGATGCGCTGACCGAGCTGCAAAAGGCTTTCGGAAAAGATGATTTCTCATACAAAGACTTGCCGCCGATTCATCCCAAACATCCCATGGCCAGTGTGGTGATAGACATGCTGAAAAATGCCCCTTCGGTCTCGGCGCTTCGCGGACGGCTGGAGCGGGCCTATGATTATTATTCCAAGAATGTGAATTACTACTATAACCCGGACTATCAGGTACGCGCCATTGTCGGCGACGATTATGCCAATTCTTACGAACGCTACTACGGCAACAACGACGCCAAAGGACCGGATCCGTCACACGGCACGCATGTGGCCGGCATCATCGCTGCCAAACGCAACAACGGCATCGGGATGGACGGTATTGCCGACCATGTCCGCATCATGTCTGTGCGCGTCGTCCCCGATGGGGATGAGCGCGATAAAGATGTGGCCAATGGTATCATCTATGCCGTGGACAACGGGGCCCGGATCATCAATATGAGTTTTGGCAAGCCCTATGCCTGGGACAAAGACGTGGTGGACAAGGCTGTCAGGTATGCCGAAAAACACGGTGTGTTGATCGTCCATGCGGCCATGAATGATTCGAAAAACATTGACGAACAAGTCGTCTATCCCAATGACAGATACCGCCGGCGCGGCTTGTTTGGCCCCCGGTATGCCAGGAACTTTATGAATGTAGGTGCGCTGTCCTGGAAGAAAGGCGAGGATGCCATCGCCACTTTCTCCAATTACGGCAAAAAGAACGTGGATGTCTTTGCCCCCGGTGTAGCGATTTATTCTACCACACCCAATGATACATATGCCTCTTACAACGGCACCAGCATGGCCACACCCGTCACTGCCGGTATTGCCGCCGTACTGATGGAATACTTTCCCCGCTTGAGTGCCAAACAGGTCAAGCAAATCATCATGGATTCGGCGGTGCCCCTCCATCATCAGGTGCGCAAGACGGACACGCACGAATTGGCACCGATGACCGAACTGTGTCGCACGGGTGGGGTTGTCAATCTATATCGCGCTATTCAGTTGGCTGAGAAATACTGACCTTTTCCGGTTTTAGCCCGCAAGCCGTATGTACTGCCCACCTACGGCTTGTTTGGGATACCGGTCGGCAGGTGAATTTTTTGTGTCGCCGGGGTAAAAATTCTCCTAACAATGCTCTTTTGGCAAGGAGTTTGCCTATATAGGGTGAATGTGTGATAGAACCGACATCATACCTTCGCTAAGAATAAGGGTGAGTGTTTGTTCATAGTTTTTGTTTTGTCCCCCGGATCTAATGCTGGGGGATTTTTTTTCCCCGCGAGTAAACTCCCTATGAAAAACGTACCTGTTTAGGTCCCCGCTGTTTTTGTGCTAAAATGGCCTTTTTCTTCCTAAAAACAGCAGCACCTAAACAGTTACTGAAAAACATACGTGCCTTCCCTCAGGAAGCGCGCAAAGATGTTTGTTCATAGTGTTTGTTTTTTGTTTTGTCCCTGTCGAGCTCATTACTTGGCAGGGCTTTTTTTTTAATTAAAAATGAAAAATAGTTGGGTTGAATGCTTCGCGTTGAAATTGTTGGCACGTTGAAATTGTTGGCACGTTGAAATTGCCCTTGCGGAAGAACCAAAGCCAAAATCAAGCAAAGCAAGTTAGTGCGGGACCGCTAAACCGCTATACCGCTATACCGTCTCTTACTTGCCCCAAAAGCGGAATGATATGCGCTCATCTTACAAAAAGCATAAGCGGAAGGACCATAGCTTAAATCCGGCATAGCATGTAAGTGCGGGGCCGCTATACCGCT